>NZ_JBVHQM010000007.1:173683-348285 GCF_055567415.1 Streptomyces sp. NPDC026575 | reverse complement strand
TCCGTAGGGCTGTCACCGCACCCGACAAACAACCGCCCGCCGCAGGCGAAACGGCGAACAACCACCACGGCGCCGCAGCCGACAACGTGGGAAGCCAGCCAAGCGCAGCGAACGGGCTAGAACGCAGGGCGTTCCGGATCCAGTTCCGCGACGCCCCCCGTAGGGGAGGACGCCAGGGCGAAGTGCCGGCGGGGGATGCGGCCCGCCCTATAGGCCAGCCGGCCCGAGGCGACCGCGTGGCGCATCGCCTCGGCCATCAGTTCCGGCTCCTGGGCGCGGGTCACCGCGGAGGCCAGCATCACCGCCGCGCAGCCCAGCTCCATGGCGAGGGCGGCATCCGAGGCGGTGCCGGCGCCGGCGTCCAGGATCACCGGGACGCCGGCGCGTTCGGTGATCAGCTGGAAGTTGTGCGGGTTGCGGATGCCCAGGCCGGAGCCGATCGGCGAGCCCAGCGGCATGATCGCGGCGCAGCCCGCGTCCTCCAGTTTGCGGGCCAGCACCGGATCGTCGTTCGTATAGGGCAGCACGGTGAAACCGTCGTCCACCAGGGTCTCGGCGGCGTCCAGCAGCTCGATCGGATCGGGCAGCAGGGTGCGTTCGTCGGCGACGACCTCCAGCTTGACCCAGTCGGTGCCGAGCGCCTCCCGGGCGAGCCGGGCGGTGAGCACCGCCTCGCCCGCCGTGAAGCAGCCCGCCGTATTGGGCAGTACGCGGATGCTGTGCCGTTCCAGTACGGACAGCACCGAGCCCTGCACGGTCGGGTCCAGCCGCCGCATGGCGACCGTCGTCAGCTCCGTACCGGAGGCCAGCAGCGCGCGTTCCAGGACGTCGAGGCTGGGCGCCCCGCCGGTCCCCATGATCAGGCGGGATCCGAAGGTGGTGCCGGCGATGCTGAGGGGGTCGGGTCCGGTGGCGGTCGGGGCGGGGGCCGCCCCTCGGGACACTGCGGTATCGGTCATGTCTGCGGATCAGCCTCCCTGGACCGCGGTGAGCACCTCGACGCGGTCGCCTTCGGCGAGCGGGGTGGTGGGCCACTGGGTGCGCGGCACCACGACTTCGTTGACGGCCGCGGCCACCCCGGTGGGCGCCGCGGACAGGGTCGCGACGAGCCGGTCGAGGGTGAGCCCGCCGGGGATCTCGCGGGCCTCGCCGTTGACCGACACGGACATACTGGCGCTGCTCATACGGGCTGCTCCTCCGGCAGGCGGGTGCGCGCGGCCCCCGGGGCGGTGGGGGAGAAGCGCGCGGGGGTGAAGGGACGGGCCTCGTCGAGGAGGTCCCCGGTGGCCAGCACCTCGGCCATCACGTCACCGGTGACCGGCGTCAGCAGCACCCCGTTGCGGAAGTGGCCGGTGGCCAGATGGAGGCCGGGCAGCGCGGTCGGCCCGAGGAGCGGCGCGTTGTCGGGGGAGGTGGGGCGCAGCCCGGCGCTGCTCTCCACCAGCGGCAGCTCGGTGATGCCGGGGACCAGCTCGTGGGCGTCCCGCAGCAGCTCGTAGACGCCGCCCGCGGTGACGGTGGTGTCCCAGCCCAGCTCCTCCATGGTGGCGCCGACGACCAGCTCGCCGTTCTCCCGCGGCACCAGGTAGAGGGGGTTGCCGCGGACGACGGCCCGTACGGTGCGCGACAGGAAGGCCGGGGACCCGGCGGGCACGTCCGGCAGCCGCAGCCGCAGCACCTGCCCCTTGACCGGCCGCACCGGCGGCAGCACCTCGTCGGGGACCCCGGTCAGGCGGCCGCTGCGGCTGCCCGTCGCGAGCACGGTCTGGCCGGCCGACAGCCGCGTGCCGTCGGCGAGTTCGGCGCCCGAGGCGCGGCCGCGGTCGACGGTCAGCCGCTCGGCCCGGCTCCGGTGGAGCACCACCCCGGCCCGTTCGCAGGCCACCAGCAGGGCGCTCGCCAGCCGCCGCGGATCGACCTGGTGGTCGCCGTCGACCCGCAGGCCGCCGCGTACGCCGGGGGCCAGCATCGGCTCCAGGCGGCGGCACTCGCGGCCCGTGAGCCACTGCGAGTCCAGGCCCGAGCGGATCTGCAGGGCGTGCAGATCGCGCAGGTGGGCGCGGTCGTCGGCGTCCAGCGCGACGGCCAGGGTGCCGCACCGCCGGTAGCCGATCGAGGCCCCGGACGCCTCCTCCAGCTCCTCGGTGAAGCGCGGGTAGCGCCGCGCCGAGGCGAGATTGAGGGCCAGCAGGGTCTGCTCGCCGTAGTGGAGCTCGGTGACCGCGGCCAGCATCCCGGCCGCGACGCGGGCCGCGCCGCCGTCGGGCGCCGGGTCGGCCACCGTGACGGTCAGCCCGCGGCCGGCCGCCCGCCAGGCGGTGACCAGGCCGATGATGCCGCCCCCGATGACGAGCACATCAGGGTGCCCGGTGACTGGTTTCGATCGTGTGGCAGATGGATGCATGGGCGTCCAGCCCCTCCCTTCGCCGGCATGACCCGGATCAGGTTCGTACGGTCGGAGGCCGGCCAGCCTCCCTCTCAGCCCGGTGCGTCCGGGCTCCCGCGAGTGCGTGTAGCCGTCACCCTAATACGGGGCGCCAGGCGGGGTAAGGGAACGGTCGGTGTACGCGGGGGCACCGGTGGTGCGTGTGCGGCCGTGCCGTCCCCGGAGCCCGCGGGCCGGGGCACAGCCCCCGGGGGCGGGTATGACGCTGTGTCAGAGATCTCGTCGCGCGGTGCTGCGAGCGGCGTCGCACACCGTCCTAGAGTGATCGGGTGAGCGAGCAGAGCAAATCCTCCCAGCCTTCCGGCCACACGCCGCGCGTCGTGATCGTCGGCGCCGGAATCGCGGGCGTGCAGACCGCGGTCGCCCTGCGCGAACAGGGGTGGCGCGGTGCGATCACGCTGCTCGGTGACGAGCCCCACCAGCCCTACGACCGCCCCCCGCTGTCCAAGGCGGTGCTGCTGGGCAAGGCCGACGGCTCCGCCTTCGACGTGGACTTCGCCGCGCTCGACATCGAGCTCCACCTCGACCGCCGGGTCACCGCCCTGGTGCCGGACGCCCACCGGGTCGACACGGTGCGGGGTCCGATCGCCTACGACTACGCGGTGATCGCGACCGGTGCCGAACCGATCACGCTGCCCGGCAGCGAGGGCCTGCCCGGCGTCCATCTGCTGCGCACCCTCGACGACGCCGAGCGGCTGCGGCCGGTACTCGCCGCCCAGCACGAGATCGTGGTCGTCGGGGCGGGCTGGATCGGCGCCGAGTTCGCCACGGCGGCGCGCGAGGCGGGCTGCGCGGTCACCGTCGTCGAGGCCGCCGACCGCCCGCTGGCCGGTGCGCTGCCCGCCGAGGTCGCCGCCCATATGGCCGGCTGGTACGCGGACGCCGGCGCCGAGCTGCGCACCGGCGCCCGGGTCGCGGCCGTCACCGCCGGCCTCGTCACCCTCGCGGACGGCGCCACGCTGCCCGCCGACGCGGTGGTCGTCGGGATCGGGGCCCGGCCCGCCACCGCCTGGCTGGCCGGCTCCGGCGTCGAGGTGTCCTCCGAGGACGGTTCGGTGCTGGCCGACGACCGGCTGCGCACCTCCGTGCCCGATGTGTACGCGGTCGGCGACTGCGCCTCCTTCCCGTCGGCCCGTTACGGCAGCCGTCTGCTGGTCCACCACTGGGACAACGCCCTCCAGGGCCCCCGTACGGTCGCCGAGAACATCGCCCGCGGGGAGGCGGAGGGGCTGGTCTACGACCCGGTCCCGTACTTCTGGTCCGAGCAGTTCGGCCGGTTCGTGCAGTACGCGGGCCATCACGGGGACGCCGATGAGCTGGTCTGGCGCGGTGATCCGGCGCAGGCCGCCTGGTCGGTGATCTGGCTGCGGGGCGGACGGCTCGTGGCGCTGCTGGCCGTGGGGCGGCCGCGGGACCTCGCCCAGGGGCGCAAGCTCATCGAGCGGGGCGTGACCCTCGACCGGGACCGGGCCGCGAACGCCGCCGTACCGCTGAAGGCCGCGGCGCAGTAGGCAGGCGTGTCGTCACCCTCCGGTGTGCCGGAGGCCCCTGATGGCGATGCCCGGCTACCGACTGTCAGTGCGAGGTGGCAGGCTTGTCCTGTGACCGAGATTGACGCAAACATCGATGGACTCGTCCCCGCCTGGCTCACCCTCCCCGACATCGCCGAAAAGCTCGGCGTCGAGGTGACCCGCGTCCGGCAGCTGGTCAAGGAGGGCCAGCTGATCGCGGTGCGCCGCGGCGAGAACAGGGTGCTGCAGGTACCCGCCGATTTCATCAAGGACGACAAGGTGGTCAAGGGCCTCGTCGGCACACTCACGCTCCTCAAGGACGACGGCTTCACCGACGAGGAGATGCTGGAGTGGCTGTTCACCCCGGATGAGACCCTCCCCGGAACCCCGGCGCAGGCGCTGCGCGAGAATCGCGGCACGGAGGTGAAGCGCCGGGCCCAGGCGCTCGCCGTCTGACGTGCCCGGCGCTCGTCAGCGACCGCATCAGCATCCGTAACCACACCTACGGGGTGTACGGGTCCGGAAGGTCCGGCCCGTACACCCCCGACCTGGGGGAAGCCGCCCGATGAGCACCGCACGACAGGCCCTGTCCGACGCCCGGCTCTACCTCTGCACGGACGCCCGCAGGACCCAGGGCGACCTGCCCCGGTTCCTGGACGCGGTGCTCTCCTCCGGCGTCGACATCGTCCAGCTGCGCGACAAGGGCATGGAGGCCGGCGAGGAACTGCGGCACCTGGAGGTCTTCGCGGACGCCTGCCGCCGGCACGGCAAGCTGCTCGCGGTCAACGACCGTGCGGACGTCGCCCATGCCATCGGCAGCGAGGTGCTGCATCTCGGGCAGGGCGATCTGCCGGTCCCGGCCGCCCGCGCCATTCTCGGCGCGGACGTCCTCATAGGCCGCTCCACCCATGCCGAGGCCGAGGTGGACGCCGCGATCGCCGAGCCCGGGGTGGACTACTTCTGCACGGGCCCCTGCTGGCCGACGCCCACGAAGCCGGGCCGCCACGCCCCCGGCCTCGATCTGGTCCGCTACACCGCGGCGCGCGCTCCGCAGCGCCCCTGGTTCGCGATCGGCGGGATCGACGCCGGCAATCTGGACGAGGTGCTTCAGGCGGGCGCCCGCCGGGTCGTGGTGGTCCGCGCCCTCACGGAGGCCGACGATCCGGGAGCCGCGGCCGCCGCGCTGGCCAAGCGGGTGCGCGAGTGCGACGACGACCGGGCCTAGGGAGACACCCCACGGAGGACGGCCGGGGGAAGGCACCCGCTGAGGCTCGGGAGAGCCGGGCACGGGTGGCGTAGGGGGCGTTAATCGGACGCCCAGGCGGCCGGAAAATGTCCAATCAGTGGACACGAAGCCGACCAACCAGGCAAAACGTCGATGACGGTTGGTGTGTGCCCGGCCCGTGGTTAACCTGCCGGTATGGCCCTAGGTACAGCTTCCACCAGGACTGATCGCGCACGCACCGTGCGCGAACTGCTGGCTTCCGGCAAGCAGTCATACTCGTTCGAGTTCGCCGCCCCGAAGACCGAGAAGGGCGAGCGGACCCTGTGGAACGCCATTCGCCGGATCGAGGCGGTCGCCCCGACGTTCGTCTCCGTGACATACGGCGCCGGCGGCACCTCCCGTGACGGCACGGTGCGCGCCACGGAGCGCATCGCCACCGACACCACCCTGACCCCGGTCGCCCATCTGACCGCGGTCAACCACTCGACGGCGGACCTGCGCAACATCATCGGCCAGTACGCCGACGCCGGGATCCGCAACATGCTCGCGCTGCGCGGCGACCCGCCCGGCGACCCGATGGGGGACTGGGTCAGGCACCCCGACGGCCTCGACTACGCCGCCGACCTGGTCCGGCTGATCAAGGAGTCCGGCGACTTCTGCGTCGGCGTCGCCGCCTTCCCCGAGATGCACCCGCGCTCGACGGACTGGGACACCGACGTCGCCCACTTCGTCGACAAGTGCCGGGCCGGCGCGGACTTCGCCATCACCCAGATGTTCTTCTACCCCGAGGACTACTTCCGGCTGCGGGACCGGGTGACCGCGGCGGGTTGCTCGACGCCCATCATTCCGGAGATCATGCCGGTCACGAACGTCCGCCAGATCGAGCGGTTCGCCCAGCTCAGCAATGCCGCCTTCCCGCCCGAGCTGGCCGAGCGCATCCTCGCCGTCAAGGACGACCCGGCGGCGGTACGCTCCATCGGGATCGAGTACGCGACGGATCTGTGTGCGCGCTTGATGGCCGAGGACGTTCCCGGGTTGCACTTCATTACCCTGAACCACTCCACGGCGACCCTGGAAATCTACGAGAATCTGGGGCTGCACCAGCAGTCCTGATCACGGTGGCCGGCGAACGGCGGAAGTAGGGCGTATATGGGCTGGACGGTCCTCTACATCGCGTTCGGCCTGGTCGCCCTCTGGCTGCTGGGTGAGGTGCTGCTCCAGTACAAGGCCCGGCTGCGCTGGCGGCTGCTCGCCTTCACCGGCTTCCTCGGCGTGGTCGTCGGCGTCGTCATCCCGTCGGTGATCGTGATCGGAGTGGGACTGGGCGCGTTCGCCGTCGGCCAGGTCAATGTGACGCTCTCCTTCAGGCGCGGCTTCACCACCGGCTGGGCGCTGGGCGGCAAGCCCGGCGCCAGCCGCCGCCGGCGGAGCCGTGCGGCGGGTGCGCCCGCCGCCGAACCGACCCTGCAGGTCTCCGACTTGGAGGCGGCGGAGCCCGCCGACGGCCCCGACCGGGGCGCCGACGGTGGCCCGGACACCTTCGAGAGCACCGGCGGCTTCCAGAGCACCGGCGGCTTCCAGAACCAGGACACCTACGCCGGGCAGGGCTCGTACGACTACAAGGCCGACGGTTACCCGGCCGACGGCGGCTACCGCGGCCAGGACCCCTACCAGGACCCGCAGGACCAGAGCGTCTTCGCCACCCAGGCATTCCCCGCGCCGTCCTACGACGGCCCGTCCTACGGCGCGCAGCAGTACGACGGCCAGGGCGACTACGCGCGGGCCGACACCGCCGACGTGTACGCCCCCCAGCCGATGCCCGACGAGACCGGCCAGTACGGCGTCTACAGCCCCGACGCCCGCGCCCCGCAGCCCGGCTACGGCGGCTACGACGCCTACGGCACCGCCGACGGCAGCGGGAGCGGCGACGGCAACGGCTATGCGTACGGCGGCGGTTACGGTCAGACCGCGGCCGGCCAGGACGGCTACGCCGACCCCTACGCGGCCTACGGGGACGGCCAGAGCCAGGCGCCCTACTCCGACCCCTACACCGGCGCCCAGCAGTACTCCGGGGCCTACGACCCCTACGAGCAGCAGGACCCCTACGCCCAGCCGTCCTACGGCGCGCAGCAGTACGACGGGCAGGGCGGGCCGACCGGCCAGAACGCGGACCAGGGCTACGGCGGGACACCGCCCGGCGGGGCCTGGGTCCCGCAGCAGCGCGACGGCGAACTCCCGCCCGAGCAGCCGCCCTACCCGTACCAGCAGCAGGGGTACGACGGGCAGCCGTACCGCTACTGAACCGCACGGACCGGACGGGGGCGCGGCGACGGCTCCTGCCGGCCACGGCCGCCGTCAGGCCCACCCCGGCCGCCGTCAGGCCCCTACCGCTCGCCTCTCCGCCGTCTCCCCGCTCAGGTGGAGCCGTGCCAGTCGTCGCCGTTCACGATCAGGCCCGCGACGAGCGCGCCGGACATCCCGGAGTGCGCCAGCCCGCCGCCCGGGTGCGACCAGCCACCGACCGCGTAGAGCCCCGGTATCCGGGTGCGATTGCCGGGCCGCAGAAAGCGGCCGTCCCGGCCCGCCAGCGCCGGGCCCGGCACCAGCGCGTCCTCCGCGGGCGGCAGCACCTCGCGCCACAGCACCCGCTCCCGCAGCCCCGGCACGGCCGCCTCGGCGACCTCCGCCAGCCGGTCCGCGGCCGCCTCGGCGGCCGCCCCCTCAAGCCGGCCGGCCGGGGGCGGCGCGACGGTCGCGGTCAGCGTCACGGCCTCATGGCCGTCGTCGGGCCGGGTGGTGGCGTCGTCCGGGCGCAGCACGGTCACCGTCGGCCGCGCGCAGACCGGCTGCGGACCGTCGCCGAACACGCCCGCCAGCTCCGCCGCGCGGTCCGCGGCGTGCACGACGGTCCGATGGGCGGCGCCCGCCTCGCGCGCTCCGCGCAGCGCCAGGCAGACCGTGAGCCGCCCCGTCGCGCGGTCACCGGGGCCGGTCCGCGGCCGAACGTCGTCCGGTCCGTACGGCTCGCGCCCGTCGAGGAGCGCCGGCAGCCGGGCCGGATCGATACCGGCGACCACGAACTCGGCCTCCGCGGCCCGCCCGTCCGCCAGCTCGACACCCGTCGCCCTGCCGTCCTTCTCGACGATCCGGGTCACCTGCGCGCCGAAGGCGAACTCCACCTTGCGCGCCAGGCAGCGCTCATACAGCGCGTCGGCCAGCGCCCGCATACCGCCGCGCGCGTACCAGCTCCCGAAGGTCTGCTCCATGTACGGCAGCACGGCGGCGCTCGCCGGGGCGCTGCGCGGGTCGAAGCCGTACGCCAGCGCATGGCTCTCCAGCAGCGCGATCAGCCGGGGGTCGGCCAGCTCACGGCGGGCGACCTCGGCGAGCGTGGCGGTCGTGGGGCCCTTGTCGCGCCCGAACAGTCCGCGTCTGCGCACCGCCGGATACGGATCGCGCCCCAGCACCCGCCACTCCTGCCACAGCGGCTCCTCCAGGAGCGGCCGCCGGGTGGCGTCCCATGCCTCACGGGCGCGGCCCACCAGCGCGCTCCAGCGCTCGCCGGCGCCCGCGCCCAGCGCCTCGTCCAGGGCCGCCAGCACGCCCGCCCGCGAGGCGTTGGGCAGCGACACGGCCGTGCCGTCGGCGAAGACATGGCGGCTCGCGGGGTCGACCTGGGACAGCTCGACGCGGCTCTCCAGCGGCTCACGGCCGGTCTTGAGGAACAGGTCGCGGTAGACGGCCGGCAGATGCAGCAGGCCCGGCCCCGTATCGAAGCCGAAGCCGTCCCGCTCCAGCCGCCGTACCGCGCCGCCGTGCGTCGCGCCGCGTTCGAACACCGCCACCTGGTGGCCCGCGACGGCCAGCCGGGCGGCGGCTGCCATCGCGCCCATCCCGGCGCCGATCACCGCAATCCGTGCCATGCCTGCGACTTTATCCGGCGCCACTGACAGTGCCCGCGCCGCCGGTGCGCACGGAGGTCCCGGCCCGGGGTGGGCCGCGCTCAGCCGACCGGTGGCACCGCCTCGCCCGCCGCGGCCAGCCGCTTCTCCGCGCGCCGGGCACGCCGGCGCCGCAGGAACCGGCGGATCCGCGACCAGAGCAGGACCACCATCGCGATGCCCGCGGCCAGCAGCACCGCCGCGATGACCGCCGCGGCCACCGGATGGAAGACCGCGAAGGCGATGAGCCCGGCGACGCCGAGATCCTCCAGCAGGCTCAGCACGATGTTGCTGGCCGGCTCCGGCGAGGTGTTGACCGCGATCCGCGCGCCCGCCTTGACCAGATGGCTCAGCAGCGCCGTGGTGCCGCCCACCGCGCCCGCCGCCAGCTCGGGCAGCGAACCGTCGTGCCCGGCCAGCAGCGCCGCCACCACGCAGCCGGAGATCGGCCGGATCACCGTGTGCACGGCGTCCCAGACCGAGTCCACGTACGGGACCTTGTCGGCGACGGCCTCGCACACGAAGAGCACTCCGGCCACGATCAGCACGTCGGGGCGCTGCAGCGCCGCGGGCACCTCATCGGCGACGCCGGCCGTGCCGAGCAGGCCGAAGAGCAGGACGACGGCGTAGGCGTTGATCCCGCTCGCCCAGCCACTGGTGAAAACCAAGGGAAGTACGGACACGCCGGAGATCGTAGGCCCCCACTGGGGGCCGGTGCTCAGCTTTGAGTATCCGTACTCAGACGACCAGATGAGTAGGTACGCGGATGGGCCGGAACCCGCCAGGACGGAAGAGTATGCGCCACGGAAGGGAAGCGGCGCCGCACCGCCGACACGGGGCGGCGGAGCGGCGCGGCTCCCGGACGTGACGGGGGACACGGGGGAAGTACGGGGGCACGGGGGCTCCACGGGGGAGCACGGGGGAAGCGCTGTCCTGGTCGGATCGGCGGGGGAACGGTTCGTGCCAGGGCAGCGCACTCTTTTGTGCGGGCCCACGGGGGAGAAAGGGTGCGCGCCGTACCTGACCACCACGGCGCGCACTTCTCTCCCGGCCGCCAGGAGGGCTCCCGGCCGCTACGAGGGAGGGCCGCTGACCCGCCCCTGGAGCAGCCGCGACAGCGCGGCGTGCACCTCGTCGATCGACCGGTCCGGCTGGTAGGACTGCCAGTCCAGGGCGGCCACCAGGACCATCCCGAACAACGCCGAGGCCGTCAGCGGGATGTCGATCTCCTCGCTCAGCTCCTCGTTGGCCACCGCCTCCCGCAGCACGTCCTCCACCACCGTGATGGCCCGCTGGCGCACCACCATCAGCGTCGACTGCCAGGCCCGGTTGGTGCGCCACAGCTCGGCGACGTAGAGCTGGGTGAGCGCCGGGTAACGGGAGATGAAGTCCAGCCCGGCCCGGATCATCGCGTCCAGCGCGTCGATCCGGCTGCCGCCCCGGTCCGCCACGTCCTCCGCGGCATCCTGCAGGGAGGTCGCCAGCAGCTCTATGCCGTGCCGCAGCAGCTCCTCGAAGAGAACGTTCTTGCTCGCGAAGTTGTAGTAGACGGTGCCCTTCGCGACGCCCGCCCGCTCGGCGATCTCGTCCACCGTGGTGGAGGAGAAGCCCTGTTCGGCGATGAGCGTGACCGCGGCCTCGAAGAGCTTGCGCCGGGTGGCGTCGCGGCGTGTAGTGGAGCTGTCCATGGAGGCGATTGTGCCGGTACCCATCGGGTGCGTGCTCACAGGCTCAGCTCCGGGTGCAGGTCCTTCATCCGCACCACCTGGCGGCCGCGCGCCGTCAGGGACGTCAGCACCAGCGCCCCGGCGGTGAACGCCAGCAGCACCGCACTGCCCTGCCATACGGGCGCGAGGTCACCGCCCGTGATCAGCCGGCGCAGCCCCTCCACGATGTAACTCATCGGCAGATACGGGTGGATGGCGCCGAAGAAGCCGGGACTGGTCTGCACCGGGTAGGTACCGCCCGCCGAGGTCAGCTGGAGCATCAGCAGCGCCAGCACCAGGATCCGGCCGGCCGGTCCGAACTGTGCGTTCAGCCACTGCACGATCGCCGAGAAACAGGCCGTGACCAGCACCAGGAAGCCGATCGTGCCGGCCGACCACGCCATCTCCAGACCGAGCCCGAAGTGGAGTACGGACATCAGCGCCGCGGTCTGCAGCACCCCCACGCCGACCACCGGCAGCCACCCGGACACCGCCACCCGCCAGGAGGACGCGCCCATCGCCAGCGCCCGCCGGTTGAGCGGCTGGATCAGCATGTACGCCACCATGGCGCCCACCCACAACGACAGCGGGATGAAGTACGGGGCGAACCCGGTGCCGTAGTTCGGCGCCTTGTGGGCGGAGTCCGAGGCGAGCTGCACCGGGTCGGACATGACCAGGGTGCGTGCGTCGCGGTCCTTCTTGCCGTAGTCGGGGATCTGCTTCACCCCGTCGTGCAGCCCGCCGGCCAGCTTCCGCGAGCCGTCGGAGAGCTTGAAGAGCCCGCCGTCCAGGGTGTGCGCGCCGCTCTTCAGCTTGCCCACGCCCGCGTCCAGGTCGCCCATGCCGGAGGCGGCCCGGCCCGTGCCGTGGTGCAGTTGGTGGGCCCCGTCGTCGAGCTTGCCCGCACCGGCGGCCAGTCGGGCGTTCCCGGCGGCCAGCTTGTGGGCGCCCGCGGACACCTTGTGCGCGCCGTCGTTGAGGTCGTTGATCTTCTTGACCGCGGCGTCCATGTCGGCGCCGAGCGTCGGCCCGTGCTTCGCCAACTCGTCCGCCAGGTCGTGCAGGGCGGCCAGGTCCCGGTCCAGCTGGTCCAGGTTCTTCTGGTCGTGCACGTACCCGCTGATCTCCTCGGCCTTGTCCGCCGCGGCGGCCGCGTCGTCCTTGAGCTGCTTCAGCTCGTCGCAGGAGGTCTCCAGGGTGATGCCGCTCTCACAGCGCGAGTGGTAGTACCGCGCCAGATGGTCGGAGATCCCCCGGGAGAGCTTCGCCCCTGTGGAGGCCGCCGCCGGGAGCGCGCCCAAGTGGTCGCGGACCGCCTGTGAACCGTCCGCGACGAGCCGCGCCGCCTCGCCGATCTCCTTGCCGTGCGCCCGGACGAAGGGCCCCACCTTGCGGTCGATGTCGTTGACCGTGTCGGCCAGCTGCTGAGTGCCGTCGGCCACCTGCCGGGAGCCGTCGGCCAGTTGGCGCGACCCGTCGGCCGCCGTACCGGCTCCCCGCGCCAGGTCGGAGCTGCCCTGGGAGAGCCGCCCGGCGCCCGCGTCGAGGTCGCCCAGGCCGGTGACGAGCCGGCCGCTGCCGTCCTTCGCGGTGCCCAGCCCGTCGGCCAGTTTGCCCGCGCCGTCCTTCGCCCGCCCGATGCCGTCCCGGAGGCGGCCGGCGCCGTCCGCGGCCTCCTGGGTCTTGTCGTGCAGGGTCGAGAACGAGACGAAGATCTTGTCGAAGAAGGTGCGCGACGCCTTCTTCGAGGCCGCCGCGCGCACCTCGGAGAACACCGTCCGGGAGATCTGCCCGACGATGTAGTTGTTCGCGTCGTTCGTCCGCACCTTGAGGGCGCCGGTCTCCGGGTGGTCACCGGAACTGGAGGCGATCCGCCGGCTGAAGTCCTTCGGGATGGACAGCGACAGGTAGTACGTGCCGTCCTCGACGCCCCTGGCGGCCTCCTCGGCGTCCACCGGGCGCCAGTCGAAGGTGTGGCTGTCGGCCAGTCCGTCGACGATGCCGTCGCCCGCCGAGATCCGCTTGCCGCCGACGTCCGCGCCCTTGTCCGCGTTGACCAGCGCGACCGGTATCTTGTCCAGCCGCCCGTACGGGTCCCAGAAGGACCACAGGTACAGCGCGCCGTACAGCAGCGGCAGCAGCAGAAGGGCCGCCAGCGCCGCGCGCGGCAGCTTCCCCCTCCCGAACCGCTTCAGCTCAAGCGCGGCCAGCTTCGGCGAGCGCATCGACCGCCCCCTCCTCGTCGTCGTTCTCGTCCTGTGCGGGGCGCTCGTCGTCCCCGTCCTGCGCGGGGGGCTCGTCGCGCTTGCCCTGCGAGGAGTGCCCGTCGTGCTGGTCCTGTGAGGGCTGCTCGTCGTGGCCGTCCTCGGAGGTGGCCTGCTCCGGGCGGCCGCCCGTACCCACCAGCACCACGCCCTCGCCGCCCTCGGGGGGCTCGCTGCACACCGCGAGCACCGTCGTGCCGGCCGCCGCCAGGCCGCGCAGCATCGTCCAGGCCGCCGCACGCTCCTCGTCGGACAGCTTCAGGTCGGTGTCGTCGACGGCGAGCAGCCGCGGGCCGCCGATCAGCGCCAGCGCCACGGACAGCCGCAGCGCCTCCAGCCGCTCCAGGTCGCGCACGGAGGTGCGGATCCCCTTGGGCAGCGCCTCCAGATCGAGGCCGGCCGCTTCGAGCGCGCCGTCCACCAGTGCGCGGGCCTCGGCCCGGCGCTCCCGACGCGGCCGCAGCAGCGCACGCAGCGAACCGCCGAACCGGCCTTGCAACAGGGCGCGTTCGCGCAGATGCTCGCCTACAGTGAGGGAGGGATCAAGCTCGGCGACGCCCGGCACATGGGCGAGCGCGGACACGGACCGGACCGCGGCCATCTTCTTCGGCAACGGCAGCCCGCCGACCTCGGCGGTGCCCGCGGCCGGCTTCATCCGCCCGGTGAGCGCGAGCAGCAGACACGTACGGCCCGAGCCCGAAGGGCCCTGTACGGCGATCAGCGAGCCGGGCCCGGCAGTGATGTCGACGTCCTTGAACGCCCATCCGCGGGGGCCTTTGACCCCGAATCCCGCGGCCGCGACCGCCGCCCCGTGCGGGGTGCTGTCCACGATCCCCTCCCTTGAACTGACCAGTCAGTTCAAACACTATGCGGTATCCCACCCCCCGTTCCGCAAGAGGGTGTGGCGAATCGATCGGGAATCCGCCGGGATTCCATGGGGGTTGCGCGGCGTTCCACCAGGATTCGTCCATGCCCGGCAGGACATTTCACGGTGAGTCGGACAGGTGAGGCAGTGGGGGCTCTGGTCGGAATCCGGCCCGGGGTTCCGGCCGCAGTCTGGTCGGGATTCCGATCGGGATTCCGGTCTGGATTCCGGGCGGGGTTCCGGTCTGGATTCCGGGCGGGGTTCCGGCGGCAGTGTGCGCAGAGCGCGAAACCCTTCCCGTTTCCTACGAAAGGGCAGGTCAGGGGCGATTGTCAGTGGTGTACCTCACGATGGGGTCATACGGTCCGAATCAGCATTCGGTCCCAACCGGCATGCGACGACAGGAGGTTCGTCATGGCAGCTCGTCCCAATGGGGGCAGCTCCGCTGCGTACGGTCCCCCGAGCGATGTCCACCCCGTCCTGCGGCGGGCCGCCGCACCACCCGCCGCCCTCGATCTGCTCGCCCAGGCCCAGCACGGCCTTGACGAAGCCCAGACCCTGCAAACCCCCAACGAGCGGTTCGCCACGGCCCATCTGGCCGCACTGCGCACCGCCGCCGCGGTCCTCGCGGTCCGCGGTCGTCCGGAGACCACGGTACGGCGCAGGCAGCGTATCCGTAGTGCCTGGGAGGTGCTGCCGGAGGTGGCCCCCGAACTCGCGGAGTGGAGTGCCCTGTTCGCCGCCGGAGCCCCCCGCCGGGCCAAGGCCGAGGCCGGCATAGCCGGCGCGGCCAGTCGCCGCGACGCCGACGATCTCCTGCGCGATGCCGCGATGTTCCTGCGCCTGGTGGAACGCATGCTGCTCCTCCAGCCGTCCCTGCCGCCCCAGCGGGCGGGGTAAGGAGAGCGGAAAGGGGGCCGGGCGGGGCGGAAGGCCGAGATCTGCGAGATCTGCGAGATCTGCGGGAGAGGCGGTGAGGGGCGGCGAGGGGTGGGGCGGGGGTGGGGTGGGTGAGGGGGAGAGCCCCCGGGGGGAGGGGAAAGAGGAGGAGAAAGGGCGACTTCCGCCCGCCCCTAGCGACCCCCACGCTCTGCGGCACCCTCCGGGGGCGGCCCTGCGGCACCCCCGGGGCCCAGGCGCGCCCCGGGGTGCCCCCCAGGGACCCACCCGAACCGCGACCTTCCCCCACGCCCCTCCCGCCGCCCCACGACCCTCCCCCTTGGCGACCACCCATCAGCAACCACCCATCAGCAACCACCCCATCCGCGACCACCTCATCAGCGACCACGCTCCGCATAACGATCACGGCATAACGATCACGCCGCACGCAATCCGTGCGGCTCTGCAATCGGCGGATGGCGTGGGACGGAATAGGGTGGTGGACGCCTAGATGTTCATGCCCCCGCCGAGGAGCCACCCGCCGTGTCTGACCCGCTGCGCCCGCGCGCATCCCTTCGTACCGCCGTGGTCTGGGACGTCCTCAAGGACGCCCTGGAGCGCCGGGTCAAGGCCGCCGGGCGCGACGCCCTGGACGTCCTCGACACCGGCGGCGGCTCCGGCAACTTCGCCGTGCCGGTCGCCCGCCTCGGTCACCGCGTCACCGTCGTCGACCCCAGCCCCAACGCCCTGTTCGCCCTGGAGCGCCGCGCCGCGGAGGCGGGCGTGGCCGACCGGGTACGTGCCGTACAGGGCGACGCCCACGGCCTGTTCGACGTCGTCGAGCGCGGCGGCTACGACGCCGTGCTCTGCCACGGCGTGCTGGAGTACGTCGACGACCCGGCCGAGGGCCTCCGCAACGCCGTCGACGCGCTGCGCCCGGCCGGCACCCTCAGCCTGCTCGCGGCCGGTCTGGGCGGCGCCGTCCTCGCCCGCGCCCTCGCGGGTCACTTCACCGAGGCCCACCAGGCCCTCACCGACCCCGCCGGTCGCTGGGGCGAGGGCGACCCGATGCCCCGCCGGTTCACCGCCGACCAGCTCACCGAGCTGATCGCCGCCACCGGCCTGGAGGTCGGCGCGGTCCACGGCGTGCGGGTCTTCGCCGACCTGGTCCCCGGCGTCCTGGTCGACACCGAGCCGGGCGCCATGGACGCGCTGCTGAAGCTGGAGGCGGCCGCCGCGGAGCAGCCCGCGTTCCACTCCGTGGCCACGCAGCTGCACGTCCTCGCGGAGCGCGACTGACCCGCACGGCACGGCCGACTACCGCGTGCAGTCGGCCACAGGCCACCCGATCAGCCCCTTCGCCCCGTATGATCGGGGTACGACGTTCCGGCATGACGGACAGGCGGGTGGGGAATGCAGGCAGCATCACCACCGGCCGCTGCGGCGGCCCGGACAGTGAATTGGCGTCGAGGGGCGGGTTTCACGGGGGCGAATCCCTGCCTATCCTGAAAGGGTCGCACCCCGGTCGCCCCCCGCGACCGACGAGTAGGAGGACTCCGTGCCGCTCTCGGAGCACGAGCAGCGCATGCTCGAGCAAATGGAGCGAGCGCTGTACGCCGAAGATCCCAAGTTCGCGACAGCGCTTGAGGGAAGCGGGCTGCGTACGTACACCCGGCGACGGGTCTACCAAGCGGTCGCGGGCTTCCTGGTGGGTATCGCCCTGCTCATGGCCGGCATGGTCGCGCAGCAGATCTGGATCAGTGTGGTGGGATTCCTCGTCATGCTCGGCTGCGCGGTGCTGGCGGTCACCGGATGGCGCAAGGCTCCCAAGCCCGGTGAGCAGCAGGCCGGCGCGGGTGCGGGTACGGCGGCACGCCGTCAGACCAGGCAACGGCGCTCGATGATGAACCGCATCGAGGACCGCTGGCAGCGGCGCCGGGACGAGCAACAAGGCCACTGACGCTTACTGACGTCCCGAGGTCCGGCAGCAGTCCAACCGGTCCCTAGCTCTTCTTCCGTCCTTCTGCCCTTCTGTCCTTCTGTGCAGTGCCGTTTTTGCAGTGCCGTTTTTCCCCGTGCCTTTTTCTTCGCAGTGCTGTGGTTTTTCGTAGTGCTGTGGTTCTTCACGTTCTTCGTGATGCTGTGGCCGCCCGTCGGGAACGGGCGGCCACAGCGCGTTTCTGTCTCGCTCAGGCCGCCTGACCTCGGCTCATCTGCTGCCTGGGCGGCAGCGCCTGCCTGAGCGGACTTTGCCGACCGTTCGGGTCACGGCTGATCACCCTGGTCACGCCCGCTGCTCCTGCTGCTCCCGGTCATGTGCTGCTCCTGGTCAGGCCCGTCGCCGGCGTCCCGGTCGGAGGGTGGCCAGCGCGCGCCGCGCCGAGACAACCGGGCGGCTGGTGCGGCACCGGAGCATCAGGGACGCCCAGCGGGCCGCGCAGGCCCACCGGAGGCGGGCCGCGGAGCGCGGGGCGAGCAGGGCGCGCAGCCGTATGCCACGCGTCGCGCCGGTCCGCAACCCGGCCCGCACCTGGTGTACGTCCGCGGCGAGGCCGGATGCCGGCTGGGGCCGAGGGGCGTACAGGACCTGCTCGACGGCGGCCGCGACGCGGTGTGCGGCCGCGGCGGGCTCCGGTTGCAGTTCCCCGACGCGAATGATCCGCGCGGCCGCCTTGCGCGGTGTCAGCGACTCGTCCGGCGGGATGCCGAAATCCCAGCCGGTGTCGAGCAGCTCCTGCCAGGCGGCGAGGGTGGTCGCCGTAGCGTCCCGGTCCGGGCCGCCGGCCAGCCGCCCGTCGCGGATGCGCCACCGCCACAGCAGCGGGAGCGCGGGCAGCACCAGCACGAGCAGCGCGGCCAGCGCGATGCCGGCCACCGCCCAGGGCGAGGGGCCGTCGTCGGACGGGCGGGCGCCGGACTCCGCGGGCAGTGCCGCGCAGGCCGAGCCCGCACCGGACGGCTGCTTGCCGGGACCGCACGAGGGCTCCGCCGACGGAGCCTCGGGGGAGGTCTCGGGCCGGGAGGGTGCGGGCGCCGGGTTGCCGGGGTCGGCCGTGCCCGAGGTGTCGGGGTAGGCGTAGTCCGGGATGGTGCCCCGGCTCGGGGTCGGCTCGAAGCGGGTCCAGCCGATGCCCTGGAAGTACAGCTCGGGCCAGGCGTGCGCGTCCTTGAGGCTGACCGATGTCGTGCCGTCGGGCTGCTTGGTGCCCGGGGTGAAGCCGACCGCGACCCGCGAGGGGATGCCCAGCGTGCGGGCCATCGCCGCCATCGAGAACGAGAAGTGGACGCAGAAGCCCTCTTTGTCCCGCAGGAAGCGCGCTATGGCCTGGGAGCCGCTGCCGGCCCGGACGTCGGTGTTGTAGTTGAACCCGCCGTAGAGCGCGAACCAGTCCTGGAGCTTGACGGCTCTGGCGTAGGCGGTCGGCGCGCCCTTGGTGACCTGGCGGGCGGTGCTCCGCACGACTTCGGGGAGCGAGTCCGGGACCTTGGTGTACTCGCGCAGCAGGTCTGCGGGCGGCGCCGGGGCGCCGGCCAGCTGCCGGGACGTGGGCCGCACCTGCAGGCTCTCGACCTGGTACTGCAGGCCGCGGGTGTTCTGCCCGCGGTCCCCGACGAGCGTGCGGCCCTGGGGTTCGTAGCGCCAGCGGCCGGAGATGTCCACCTTGGAGGCGGGGAAGGGGAGCGGCAGCCAGTTCTGCGCGTACCACTGCGCGGTGGAGATGGAGGTGTTGATCCGGTTCAGGTCGACCCTGGGGCTGAGGCCGGTCGGCTGCGGGAGCCGCTCGGGGACGTCGGTGACCGTCCGCTCGGACGGCTTCCAGGTCGTGCCGTCGAACTGGTCGAGGGCGACGATCCGCAGATACAGATCGCGGGTGTCGGCCGCGGTGGTGCGGTAGTTGAGGACCTCCTTGTCCTCGGGTTGGTTGAGGCTGTCCTGCAGCGACACCAGGGGGTTCACCGCGGAGATCGTGCCGCCACCGCCGCCGGGTCCGGCACCGCTGCCGGTGCGGCCGAACAGCCCGCCGCCGAGGGAGGGCAGCGCGGCGGGCACCACCAGCGCGATGCCCAGCACCACGGCGCCGATCCGGTGGCCCGTACGGACCGGGGCCAGGGCGGCGGTGCCCGCCCCGGTGGCGAAGCCCTGGCCGCCCGGCCGGTCCGCCCCGGCAGCCGGGCCGCCGAACACCCGGCCCCACTGGGAGAGCCGGTCCCGGCCCTCGGCCAGCAGGAGCAGCAGATAGCCGGCTGCCGCGAGCAGGAACCACAGCCAGCCCGCGCCGCCCTGGGTCAGCCCGGCCGCCACCGAGTACAGCGCGAGCAGCGGCAGTCCGGCGGGGGCGGCGCTGCGGTACGTGACCGCCAGCGCGTCGACGATCAGGCCGATCACCAGGACACCGGCGATCAGCAGCAGCCGGATGCCGGGGGTGACGGGGGCCGGGATGGCGTACCGGCCGACGTCCTGGACGCCGTTGTGCAGCAGCCGGCCGAACTCCGCGAGGGCGTCCGGGCCCGGCAGCAGCCCGAGGATCGCCTCGGTGGGGGCGAAGAGGAAGGTCAGCAGCAGGACCGTCACCAGGGCCTGGGCACCGATGGTCAGCGGCCTGGCGAGGGGGACCCGGCGGGCCGCCGCCCCCGTGCCGGTCATGAACGCCAGCAGCACCGCCGCCTGGAACATCCAGCCGACCGGTTCGACCAGCGGCAGCAGCGCACCGGCGGCGCAGAGGGTGGCCACCGCAGAGGTCAGCGCCAGCCGCGCCCGGCCGCTCATGCTCCTGCCCCGCTTCGTCCGGGGCGGCCTTCGTACGCCCCGCGGTCGTGCGCCAACGCCCAGCTCCCCCTCATGTCCGTCCCCCTGCCACCGCCGCCGAGCCCTCGCCCGTCTCTCCGCCCACGCCGGCCGCCCGTTCGGACATCGTCCCCGCACGGTCCGCCGCCACCCGCCACAGGTCGGGAAGGGCGTCGCCGGGCGTCACCGGCAGCGCCGTCCAGCCCGCCCGCCGCAGCAGCCGCAGCCGCTCGGCCACCGGGACCTGGCCGGTGGAGAACCTGATGCCGCCGGGGCCCCGGGCCCAGGCGTCACCGTCCAGGACGAAGGCGATCGCGGCGCCGGTGCGCCGGCGCATCTGCCCGGCGACTGCGGCCTGTTCGTCGTCCAGATCGCCGAAGAAGGCGACCAGCAGTCCTTCGCTGCCGCCGCGCAGCACGTCATACGCCGCCGAGAGCCCCTCCTGCTCGGAGTGCTCCACGACGGCGAGGGTGTCCAGCAGCAGGCCCGCGGCGTCGGCGGACGCCGCGCCGCCCGCGAAGCCGCCGTGGCCGTCGGGAGCGGGCACGGACGTACCGGTGTCCGTCAGCAGCCGGACCGAGAAGCCGCGCTCCAGCAGATGCACCGCGGTCGACGCGGCCGCCGTCACCGCCCACTCGAAGGCCGAGTCGGGGCCGCCTCCCGGATGGGCGAGCTCGCGGGTGTCGAGCAGGACCGTGCAGCGCGTCTTCTGCGGCTGCTCCTCCCGGCGCACCATCAGTTCGCCGCGGCGCGCCGTGGACCGCCAGTGGATCCGGCGCCGATCGTCGCCGTGCCGATAGTCGCGCGGAATGATGTCGTCGTCGCCGGCCAGCGCGAGCGAGCGCTGCAGTCCGTCGCCGTACCCGGCCGCCTCGCCGGCCAGCCGGACCGCGGGCAGCGGCTCGGTACGGGGCACCACCGTCAGCGTGTCGGAGGCGCTGAAGGAGCGGGTCAGCTCGCACATCCCGAACGGGTCGGACAGGCGCAGCTGCAGCGGTCCCAGCGGATAGCGGCCGCGCAGGTCGGAGCGGACGCGGTAGGAGACCTCGCGGCGGCCGCCGGCCTCGACGCGGTCCAGGATGAAGCGCGGCCGGGGGCCGAGGACGTAGGGCACCCGGTCCTGGAGCATCAGCACGCCCGTGGGCAGCCGGGAGATGTTCTCCATCCGCAGCCGGACCCGGGATTCGGCGGCCGCGGGCACCCGGGCGGGGGAGAGCGTACGGCTGCCGGCGACGCGGTAGCGGGTGCGGTGCAGCACCAGGACGCACACCAGCGGCAGGGCCGCGAGCAGCAGCCCGACCCGCAGCAGATCCGCCTGCCCCAGGAGGTAGGAGCACACCGCGGCGGCCACCCCGGCGGCCAGGAACGACCTGCCCCGAGTCGTCAGCCCCCCGAGGGCCGCCCGCAGCCCGCCCCGCTCGGGCGTCCCGTCCATGCCCCCCTCCGCCATCACAACCCCCGTACGCCGGGCGGCTGCCGTCCGTGGCTCCGCCACGGCTGCGCGGAGGGGTCGGGGACCGGGACGCGCTGGAGGATCTCCAGCACGAGCTGTTCGGCCGAGCGGCGGTTCAACTGGGCCTGGGCGGTGGGCAGCAGGCGATGCGCGAGCACCGGCACCGCCAGGGACTGCACATCGTCCGGCAGGGCGTAGTCCCGCCCCAGGAGCGCGGCGGCGGCCTTGGCGGCGCGCAGCAGATGCAGCGTGGCCCGCGGCGAGGCGCCGAGCCGGAGCTCGGGGTGGTTGCGGGTGGCCACCACCAGGTCCACGGCGTATCTGCGGACCGTCTCGGCGACATGGATCTCGCGCACCGTGTCGATCAGCTTCAGGATCTCGTCGGCGTGCGCCACCGGCTGGAGGTCGTCGAGCGGGGAGGCGCCGCCGTGCACATCGAGCATCTGCAGCTCGGCCGACGGGCTGGGATAGCCGATCGACACCCGCGCCATGAAGCGGTCCCGCTGCGCCTCGGGGAGCGGGTAGGTGCCTTCCATCTCCACCGGATTCTGCGTGGCGACGACCATGAACGGGCTGGGCAGTTCATAGGTCTGCCCGTCCATCGTGACCTGGCGCTCCTCCATGGACTCCAGGAGCGCGGACTGCGTCTTGGGGGAGGCGCGGTTGATCTCGTCGCCGATGACGATCTGGGAGAAGATCGCGCCGGGCTTGAACTCGAAGTCGCGGTGCTGCTGGTCGAAGATGCTGACGCCGGTGATGTCGGAGGGCAGCAGATCGGGCGTGAACTGGATGCGCCGCACCGAGCAGTCGATGGAGCGGGCCAGGGCTTTGGCAAGCATGGTCTTGCCGACGCCGGGAACGTCCTCGATCAGCAGATGGCCCTCGGCGAGAAGCACGGTCAGTGCGAGCCGTACGACCTCCGGCTTGCCTTCGATGACGCTCTCCACCGACCGGTGGACGCGCTCCGCGGTGGCGGTCAGATCTCCACCGGCGCTCGGCCTCCCCCGCACGGGCGGACCCTCAAGGCTCGCTCGTTCGTCATACGTCGTCACTCGGCCCTCCTCGGCCCTGTACCGCGGGCCGACGCCCCCTCTTGCGGACCCGGCCCCTCCCCGAACACGCGCGTCCCGCCCGGCCACCGCCGGCGCGACGTCACCTACGCATTCTTGCTGCCCGCGCGGCTCCGCGTCATGGCCTGTGGATAACTCACCACGTGATATCCGTACCTTCCCGGCGAACCGGTCCTTCCGGCTCGATCCGCGGGTCCGCCGGGAAGGTCGCGCAGGTCAGGCGCGCGGCTCGATTTCCCGCAGCAGACCTGTTGTCACGTCGAACACAAAGCCGCGGACGTCGTCGGTGTGCGGAAGGAAGGGGGAGGTGCGCACGCGCTCCATGGACTGCCGGACATCCTCGTCGAGGTCCTTGAACGCCTCGACGGCCCAGGTGGGGCGCTGTCCGACCTCCTCTGCCAGCTCGTGGCGGAAGTCCTCGGTCAGGTTGAGCAGACCGCAGCCGGTGTGGTGGATGAGGACGACGGAACGGGTGCCGAGCGCCCGCTGGCTGATCGTCAGGGAGCGGATGATGTCGTCGGTCACCACACCGCCCGCGTTGCGGATGGTGTGGCAGTCGCCGAGTTCGAGGCCGAGGGCGGCGTGCAGGTCGAGGCGGGCGTCCATACAGGCCACCACGGCGACCTTGAGGACCGGCCGGGCGTCCATTCCGGGGTCGGTGAAGGCGGCGGCATAGCGCTGGTTGGCCTCGACGAGACGGTCGGTGACCGTGCCACCGCTACGGACGGCGGGGTCGTCGGCGGACTGGGACAGCGGCTTCGACGCAGGTATGGGCATGGATTCACGGTAGTCGCCACCGGCCGTTTCGGCTGCATGAGAGGCCGGGCATAGGGGGCAACATCACTCCTTGTGAGGTAATGCACAGGGCCGCCCGCGCGCCCCCCATCCGGGTGAGAGGCCGTCGCGAGCCCCGCGGAAAGCCGTCGCAGGACGCGCGGAACCGGTTGATTGACCGGGACAGCCGGTGGACTAAAGTGGCGCGAAGTGGGAGGCGTGACGCTCTCCTTGGATACCGAATTCCTCGCGTGCGCGAATCGTACGTACGGCTCGGCCTCCTCCCGCTCCCATGGTCTTCCGACGTCACTTCCCCGTCGCCGGAGGGCCACTTCCCCTTCAGAGCGGGCGGGGACCAAGCGGTACGTGCGGCATCCCCCAGCCAGCGGCCGGGGGACCCACCTGCCGCCCGGCCCATCGGAAGGCGCATGAGCAGCAATACTCGCCACGTACCCGTCATGCTCCAGCGTTGCCTGGACATGCTCGCCCCCGCGCTGGCCGAGCCCGGTGCGGTCGTCGTCGACTGCACGCTCGGCCTCGGAGGGCACAGCGAGGCACTGCTCACCGCCTTCCCGGCGGCCCGCCTCATCGCCCTCGACCGCGACCCGGCCGCCCTGAAGCTCGCCGGTGAGCGACTGGCCCCCTACGGCGAGCGCGCCACCCTGGTGCACGCCGTCTACGACGAGCTCCCCGAGGTCCTCGACCGGCTCGGGACCCCGCGCGTCCAGGGCGTGCTGTTCGACCTCGGCGTCTCCTCCATGCAGCTCGACGAGGCCGACCGCGGCTTCGCGTACGCCCAGGACGCCCCGCTGGACATGCGGATGGACCAGACGACCGGCATCAGCGCCGCCGAGGTCCTCAACACCTACGCACCCGGTGAGCTGGTGCGGATCCTGCGCTCCTACGGAGAGGAGAAGCAGGCCAAGCGGATCGTCGCGGCCGTCGTGCGCGAGCGCGAGAAGGAACCGTTCACCAACAGCGCGCGGCTGGTCGAGCTGATCCGCGACGCGCTGCCGCAGGCCGCCAAGCGCACCGGCGGCAACCCCGCCAAGCGCACGTTCCAGGCGCTGCGCATCGAGGTCAACGGGGAGCTGGCGAGCGTGGAGCGGGCCATCCCGGCCGCGGTGAAGGCCCTCGCCGTCGGTGGCCGGATCGCCGTCCTGTCGTACCAGTCGCTGGAGGACCGGCTGGTCAAGCAGGTCTTCGCGGCGGGTGCGAGCAGCACCGCGCCGCCCGGGCTGCCGGTCGTCCCCGAGCGCTACCAGCCCCGTCTGAAGCTGCTGACCCGTGGCGCCGAACTCCCCACGGAGGAGGAGATCGCCGAGAACCGCCGCGCCGCCCCCGCCCGGCTGCGCGGCGCGGAGCGGATCCGCGAGAACGTCGAGGACACCGCGTGAGAGGCCAGGGGCGGCCGCGGAGACAGAAACGGCTCTCCGCGCTGTTCCCCTCCTCCGCCGCGGCCCGCGGCACCGCGGCACGCACGCCCTTCGTGCTCCTGATCGTCGTCCTGCTCGGCTCCGGACTGATCACCCTGCTGCTGCTCAACTCCGCGCTCAACCAAGGGTCGTTCGAACTCGACAAGCTGGAGCGCGAGACCGGCGAGCTGACCGACGAGCAGCAGGCGCTGCAGCAGGAGGTGGACGCCTCCTCCGCCCCGGACGCGCTGGAGCGCCGCGCCCGCCGGCTGGGGATGGTGCCCGGCGGCTCCCCGGTCTTCCTGCTCCCGGACGGCAGGGTGCTCGGCCGGCCGCACCCGGCCACGTCCCAGGGCACGGCGCTGAGCACCTCCGCCAAGCCCTCGGCGACCGCGCTCGTGGGAACGGCCGCACCGACCGCCCCGTCCGGCCCTTCCGCCCCCTCCGCCCCCTCCGCCCTGTTCCTCCCGCCGGCGCCGCCGGTCGCGCCGCCCTCGATCGAGCCGCCGGTCCCGGTCGGCTCCGTCACGCTGGCCCCGGAGAGCACCCCGCGGCCCGCGGGCCCCCACGGCACCCCGGGCGCGTCGGCCTCCGCGGCACCCCCGGCCCCCAGGGCCGCCCCCGCGTCCCCGGCCACCGCCACCCCGCACGTCCCGTTCGTCTCCGGCGCCCCCACCGCCCCCACCGCGCCCGTATGGGGGGCGGCGCCCGCCCCCTTCCCGACGACCTTCGGCAGGTGAACGCGGCATGACCGAGCCCAGGGAACCCCGCCGGGTACCGCGCCCCGCCCAGCGCGGCGATCGGGCCGGGAACCGCGCCGGCCGCCCGCCCGCCGCCGGGCGCCCGCGGCCCAAGCCCGGCGCGCCCCGGCAGGGCACCCCCAGGGCCGGCACCGGCCGCCCCGCCGCCCGGCCGGTACGCCCCCGCTCCGGGCCGCCGCCGCTGCGGCTGGCCAGCCCGCGCCCCCGGCTGCGGCTGGTCGCCCTCGGGCTGACGCTGATCATGCTGGTCTTCGTCGTCCGGCTCTTCCAGGTGCAGGCCGTGGACGCCGATGCCTACGCCGCCAAGGCCAACGAGAACCGCTATGTGCCGGTGAAGCTGGCCGCCGAGCGCGGCGCGATCACCGACCGCAACGGCGTGAACCTGGCCACCACCGTGGACGCGTACGACATCACCGCCGACCCGAGCCTGCTGGCGCCCGACAAGACCAAGATCGACGACGCCCCGCAGCGGGCCGCCGCCCTGCTGGCGCCGCTCCTCGGCGAGGACGAGGCGACCCTCATCCGCAAGCTCGACCAGCCCAAGGCCCGCTACGTGCTGCTCGCCCGGCAGCGGACCCCGCAGGTCTGGAGGCGGATCAAGGACCTCCGCAAGGACCTCGACGCCAAGGCGGCCACCGCCCCCAAGCGCGCGCCCCGCCCCAACGTGCTGGTCGGGATCTTCGCCGACAAGCACTCCAAGCGCCTCTACCCCAACAAGGACCTCGCCTCCGGCGTCCTCGGCTTCGTCAACAGCGCGGGCAAGGGCGGCGGCGGCCTGGAGGCGCGCCTGGACAAGCAGCTGGCGGGCAAGGACGGCAAGTTCGTCTACGCCCAGTCCGGCGGCCGCCGGGTGCCCACCGCCGACACCCGGGAGATCCCCGCCGTCCCGGGTACCGACGTCGAGCTGACGCTGGACCGCGACATCCAGTGGGCGGCCCAGCAGGCCATCGCCAAACAGGTCGCCAAGTCCGGGGCCGACCGCGGCTACGTCGTCGTCCAGGACACCCGCACCGGCGAGATCCTGGCGCTGGCCAATTCCCCCGCGTTCGACCCCAACGACGTCTCCCGGGCCGACCCGGAGGCGCTGGGCAACGCCGCGCTCTCCGACGCGTTCGAACCGGGCTCCACCAGCAAGCTGATGTCGATGGCCGCCGTACTGGAGGAGGGTGCCGCCACCCCCTCCACCCGGGTCACCGTGCCCAACCGGCTGCACCGCGGCGACCGGCTCTTCGCCGACGACGTCGACCACAAGACCTGGCACCTGACGCTCAACGGCGTGCTCGCCAAGTCCAGCAACATCGGCACGATCCTGGCGACCGGCCAGCTCGGCAGGAACCAGCCCGAGGCCAACCGGGTGCTCTACTCCTATCTGCGCAAATTCGGCATCGGCAGGCCGACCGGGCTGGGCTTCCCCGGGGAGACCGCCGGCATCCTGGCCAAGCCGCAGGACTGGAACACCTCGCAGCAGTACACGATCCCCTTCGGCCAGGGGCTGTCGCTCAACGCCCTCCAGGCCGCCTCCGTCTACTCCACCATCGCCAACGGCGGCGAGCGCATCGCCCCCACCCTGGTCCGCGGCGGCACCGGACCCGACGGCCACTACGTCCGGGCGCCCAGGCCCGCCAAGAACCGCGTGGTCAGCAAGGAGACGGCGCGCACGCTGGCCGCCATGCTGGAGTCGGTGGTGGACGACGAGGAGGGCACCGGCGCGAAGGCGAAGATCGACGGCTACCGGGTCGGCGGCAAGACCGGCACGTCCAACCGGGTGGACCCCAAAACGGGCCGCTACCACGGCTACACCGCCTCCTTCGCCGGCTTCGCGCCCGCCGACAAACCCCGGATCACGGTCTACTGCGCCGTCCAGAACCCCACCAAAGGCAGCTATTTCGGCGGCCAGGTCTGTGGTCCGATCTACCAGCAGGTCATGGCGTTCGCGCTGAAAACCCTCCAGGTCCCGCCGACCGGCGCCCAGCCCCCGCGGCTGCCGGTCACCTTCACGCCAGGCCAATGAAATCGAGGCAATCCCGCCGTGACGACCATCACCCCCGCCGGGTCCCCCGAGCACCGAAGCCGCACCTCCACACAACCCTCACTTCGCCCCGGGCCCGATCGGCCCGGTACGCTCACCGCCGTGTCACACGCTGATCAGTCCCCGAAAGCCCCGCACGCTGAGAAGGGTGGCCCCGGCAAGTACCCGGGAGCGCCGCGCCCTGAACAGGTCCGCCCCACCCCCCTGGCGGACCTCGCCGAGCAGCTGGGCACCCCGATCTCCGCCGCGGGCCGCCCCGGTGGCGACGCCGCGGAGCCCGTCGCCGTCACCGGGATCACCCATGACTCCCGGGCGGTCCGGCCCGGCGACGTCTACGCCGCGCTGCCCGGCGCCCGGCTGCACGGCGCCGACTTCGTCGCCCAGGCCGCCGACCTCGGCGCCGCGGCGATCCTGACCGACCCGTCGGGCGCCGAGCGCGCCGCCGCGACCGGCCTGCCGGTCCTGGTCGTCGACAACCCGCGCGCACGGATGGGCGCCCTGGCCGTCTCGATCTACGGCGCGCCGGGCGAGGACCTGCTCCAGATCGGCATCACCGGAACCTCCGGCAAGACCACCACCGCCTACCTCATCGAGGGCGGCCTGCGGGCCGCGGCCGCCAAGCGCGCCGACGGGGGGCTGACCGGCCTGATCGGCACGGTGGAGACCCGGATCGGCGACGAGCGCATCAAGTCCGAGCGCACCACCCCCGAGGCCACCGACCTGCAGGCGCTGTTCGCGGTCATGCGCGAGCGCGGCGTCAGCGCCCTGGCCATGGAGGTCTCCAGCCACGCGCTGGTCCTGGGCCGGGTCGACGGCTGCGTCTTCGACGTCGCGATCTTCAACAACCTCAGCCCGGAGCACATGGAGTTCCACTCCGGCATGGAGGACTACTTCCAGGCCAAGGCCCAGCTGTTCACCAAGGCCCGCAGCCGCGCCGGGGTCGTGAACCTCGACGACGAGTACGGCAGGCGGCTGGCCGAGGGCGAGTCCGAGGTCCCGGTCACCACCTTCTCCGCCGAGGGCCACCCCGACGCGGACTGGCGCGCCTCCGACGTCGAGGTCGGCGCCCTCGGCTCGACCTTCACCGTGCACGGCCCCGACGGGCAGACCGTACGGGCCGCGTCCCCGATCGCCGGCCCGTTCAACGTCGCCAACGCGCTCGCCGCGATCGTCTCGCTGGTCGTCGCCGGCATCGACGCGCAGACCGCGGCCGACGGCGTCGCGGCGGTGCCCGGCGTCCCCGGCCGCCTGGAGCGCGTCGACGCCGGCCAGCCGTATCTGGCGGTGGTCGACTACGCGCACAAGACCGACGCCGTCGAATCGGTCCTGCGCGCGCTGCGCAAGGTCACCGACGGCAAGCTGCACGCCGTGCTCGGCTGCGGCGGCGACCGCGACCCGCACAAGCGCGCCCCCATGGGCGCCGCGGTGGCCCGCCTCGCCGACACGGCCATCCTGACCTCCGACAACCCCCGCAACGAGGACCCGCTCGCGATCCTCGCCACCATGCTCGCGGGCGCCGCCGAGGTGCCGGTCCACGAACGCGGCACGGTGCTGGTCGAGGAGGAGCGGGCCGCCGCCATCGCCGCGGCCGTCGCCCGCGCCGAGCCCGGCGACACCGTGATCGTCGCGGGCAAGGGCCATGAGCAGGGCCAGGACATCGCCGGAGTGGTCCGCTCCTTCGACGACCGTCAGGTGCTGCGCGAGGCCATCGAGGCAGCACTGAAGTCGCAGCAGTCACCGCAGCCGAACCACCGGGGATGACACACCGCCATGCGCGCACAACCCTTTTGCCGCCACCGCCCGCCCCGTATCGGGGGTGACCTGTGATCTCCCTGTCGCTCGCCGAGATCGCGAGCATCGTCGGCGGACAGCAGCACGACATACCGGACGCCGGCCGCCAGGTGACCGGGCCCGTCGTCACCGACTCCCGCGCGGTACGCCCCGGCGGTCTGTTCGTGGCCTTCGCCGGGGAGCGCGTCGACGGCCATGACTTCGCGCAGGGCGCCGTCGAGGCGGGCGCGGTGGCCGTCCTGGCCGCCCGTCCCGTCGGCGTCCCCGCGATCGTCGTGGACGACGTGGTCGCCGCGCTCGGCGCGCTCGCCCGCGCCGTCGTCGACCGTCTGGGCACCACCGTCGTCGGCCTCACCGGCTCGGCCGGCAAGACCAGCACCAAGGACCTGATCGCCCAGCTGCTGCAGCGGCACGGTCCGACGGTCTGGCCCGAGGGCAACCTCAACAACGAGATCGGGCTGCCGCTGACCGCGCTGCGCGCCGATGCCGCCACCCGCCACCTCGTCCTGGAGATGGGCGCCCGCGGCGTCGGCCACATCCGCTACCTCGCCGAGCTGACGCCGCCGAGGATCGGTGTGGTGCTCAACGTCGGCAGTGCGCACATCGGCGAGTTCGGCGGCCGCGAGAAGATCGCCGAGGCGAAGGGCGAACTCGTCGAGGCGCTGCCGTCGGCCGAGCACGGCGGCATCGCGGTGCTCAACGCCGACGATCCGTACGTCCGCGCCATGGCCGCGCGTACGAAGGCCCGCACGGTCCTGTTCGGCGAGTCCGAGGACGCCGCCGTACGTGCCGAGAATGTCCGGCTCACGGAGCTCGGACAGCCCGCCTTCACGCTTCGCACACCCTCCGGGTGCAGTGATGTGACCATGCGGCTGTACGGTGAGCACCACGTGTCGAACGCGCTCGCCGCGGCCGCCGTCGCCCATGAGTTGGGCATGCCCGTAGACGAGATCGCCACCGCGCTCTCCGAAGCCGGCACGCTCTCCCGCTGGCGTATGGAGGTCACCGAGCGCGCGGACGGCGTGACGGTCGTCAACGACGCCTACAACGCGAACCCGGAGTCCATGCGAGCGGCGCTGCGAGCGCTGGTCGCGATGGGCGCAGCCGCCAAGGCGAAGGGCGGTCGTACGTGGGCGGTGCTCGGTGAGATGGCCGAGCTCGGTGAGGAGTCACTCGCCGAACACGACGCGGTCGGGCGGCTGGTCGTCCGGCTCAACGTCAGCAAGCTCGTGGCAGTCGGCGGCAGGGAAGCGGCCTGGCTCGACATGGGCGCCAAGAACGAGGGTTCGTGGGGTGAGGAGTCGGTGCACGTGTCCGACGCGCGGGCGGCGGTCGACCTGTTGCGCAGCGAGCTGCGGCCGGGAGACGTCGTGCTGGTGAAGGCGTCCAGGTCGGTGGGGCTGGAGCGGGTCGCCGCAGCTTTGCTGGACGACCAGGGCATGGTGGGCGCCGCGGGCGCTGAGGGTGGAGCCGCGACCCGATGAACTCGATGAAGCAGATCCTCTTCTCCGGAATGATCGGGCTCTTCCTGACCCTGATCGGCACCCCGCTGCTGATCAAGCTGCTGGCGAAGAAGGGGTACGGGCAGTTCATCCGCGATGACGGCCCCCGCACCCACGGCAGCAAGAAGGGCACGCCCACCATGGGCGGTATCTCCTTCATCCTGGCCACGATCATCGCCTACGCCCTGACGAAGGTGATCACCTCCAGCGATCCGACCTTCTCGGGTGTGCTGGTGCTCTTCCTCTTCGCGGGCATGGGCCTGGTCGGCTTCCTGGACGACTACATCAAGATCGTCAAGCAGCGTTCGCTGGGCCTGCGGGCCAAGGCGAAGATGGCCGGCCAGCTGATCGTCGGTATCGCCTTCGCGGTGCTCTCGCTGCAGTTCGCCGACATGCGCGGACAGACCCCGGCCTCCGACCGGCTGTCCTTCACCCAGGACTTCGGCTGGCAGATCGGCCCCGTGATCTTCGTGATCTGGGCGCTGTTCATGATCCTGGCGATGTCCAACGGCGTGAACCTCACCGACGGCCTCGACGGCCTGGCCACCGGCGCCTCGGTGATGGTCTTCGGCGCGTACACCTTCATCGGCATCTGGCAGCACCAGGAGTCCTGCGCCAACCAGATCACCGCGGGACCGGGCTGCTACGAGGTGCGCGACCCCCTCGACCTCGCGGTCGTCGCCTCCGCCCTGATGGGCGCCTGCTTCGGCTTCCTGTGGTGGAACACCTCGCCCGCCAAGATCTTCATGGGCGACACCGGCTCGCTGGCCCTGGGCGGCGCGCTGGCCGGTCTGGCGATCTGCTCCCGCACGGAGCTGCTGCTCGCCCTCCTCGGCGGTCTCTTCGTCCTGATCACCATGTCCGTGGTCATCCAGGTCGGCTCCTTCAAGCTGACCGGCAAGCGGGTCTTCCGGATGGCGCCACTCCAGCACCACTTCGAACTCAAGGGGTGGTCGGAAGTCCTTGTGGTGGTCCGGTTCTGGATCATCCAGGGCATGTGCGTCATCGTGGGACTCGGCATCTTCTACGGCGGCTGGCAGGCGGCGAAGTGACCACGCACGGCTCGACCGACCACCCCGCGGGGTTCGCCGGTCTGCACATCACCGTCGCCGGCCTGGGCGTGAGCGGCGTTCCCGCCGCCCGCGCGCTGGCCGGCCTCGGTGCCCGCGTCACCGTCGTCAACAGCAGCGACGGCGACCGCGAGCGCGCGCAGGCCGCCGAACTGGAGAAGCTGGGGGTCACCGTCCGCCTCGGCGACGGCGACACCCTCCCCGAGGGCACGGAACTGATCGTCACCACCCCGGGCTGGAAGCCGACCAGCCCGCTCTTCCTCGCGGCCGAGAAGGCCGGCATCGAGGTGTGGGGCGATGTCGAGCTCGCCTGGCGGCTGCGCGGCCCGGACTCCGCCCCGTGGCTGGCCGTCACCGGCACCAACGGCAAGACCACCACCGTCCAGATGCTGGCCTCGATCCTGGAGGCGGCCGGTCTGCGGACCGCCGCCGTCGGCAACATCGGGGTCCCGCTCGTCGACGTGGTCCTCGGCGAAGGGCGGCAGGAGGACACGTCCTACGACGTGCTCGCCGTCGAGCTCTCCAGCTACCAGCTGCACTGGGCGCCGTCGGTACGGGCGCACTCCGCGGTCGTCCTCAACCTCGCCCCCGACCATCTGGACTGGCACGGCTCCATGGAGGCGTACGCCGCCGACAAGGGCCGGATCTACGAGGGCAACACCGTCGCCTGCGTCTACAACGTCGCCGACCCGGCGACCGAGGACCTGGTCCGGGCGGCCGACGTCGAGGAGGGCTGCCGCGCGATCGGCTTCACCCTCGGCACCCCCGGCCCCTCCCAACTCGGTGTCGTCGAGGGCATCCTCGTCGACCGCGCCTTCGTCGAGAACCGGCACAAGCAGGCCCAGGAGCTCGCCGAGGTCGCCGACGTCAAGCCCGCGGCGCCGCACAACATCGCCAACGCGCTCGCCGCGGCGGCGCTGGCCAGGGCCTTCGGCGTCGCCCCCGGCGCCGTACGCGACGGGCTGCGCGCCTTCCACCCGGACGCACACCGCATCCAGCACATCGCGGACGTCGACGGCGTCGCCTACGTCGACGACTCCAAGGCCACCAACACCCACGCCGCCGAGGCGTCGTTGGCGGCGTACGAGCACATCGTGTGGATCGCCGGCGGCCTCGCCAAGGGCGCGACCTTCGACGAGCTGGTCCGCAAGTCCGCGGACCGGCTGCGCGGGGTGGTGCTGATCGGCGCCGATCGGGCGCTGATTCGCGAAGCCCTGGCGCGACACGCCCCCGATGTCCCGGTGGTCGACCTCGACCGGACCGACACTGGGGCGATGCCGCAGGCGGTCCGGGAGGCGACCCGTCTGGCCGCGCCCGGCGACACCGTCCTGCTGGCTCCGGCCTGTGCCTCGATGGACATGTTCGTCAACTACAACAAGCGGGGCGAGGCATTCGCCGAAGCGGTCCGCGAGCTGACCGCAGGGGACCGGTAGACCCTTTCTCCCCGCTGCCGCCGGACCGGCGGCGAGCGCACCCGTGGAGGGGACGAGGATGACGGCCCGATCGGCGAAGGCGGCAGCGGCGCGTCGGCCCCGCCGGACCACGCCGGTGCGCCCGCCGCGCGGCGGCCGTCCGCCGGGCGGCCCGCGGGGGCTCCACAGCCGGCTGAGGCGGGCCTGGGACCGTCCGCTGACCGCGTACTACCTCATCCTCGGCGGCAGCCTGCTGATCACCGTCCTGGGGCTGGTGATGGTCTACTCGGCGTCCCAGATCAAGGCGCTGCAGTCCGGTCTGGCCCCGACGTTCTTCTTCCGCAAGCAGCTGCTCGCCGCCGTCCTCGGCAGCGGGCTGCTGGTGCTCGCCGCCCGGCTCTCGGTACGGGTGCACCGCATGCTGGCCTATCCGCTGCTCGCCGGCTCGGTGTTCCTGATGTGCCTGGTGCAGATTCCGGACATAGGGGTCGCGGTCAACGGCAACCAGAACTGGATCAGCCTCGGCGGGCCTTTCCAGATGCAACCGAGCGAGTTCGGCAAGCTCGCGCTGGTCCTGTGGGGCGCCGATCTGCTCGCCCGCAAACAGGACCGGAGGCTGCTGACGCAGTGGAAACACCTTCTGGTGCCGCTGATCCCGGTGACCTTCCTGGTGCTCGGGCTGATCATGCTCGGCGGCGACATGGGCACCGCGATCATTCTCACGGCGATCCTCTTCGGGCTGCTGTGGCTGGCCGGGGCGCCGACCCGGCTGTTCGTGGGGGTGCTGGGCGCCGCCTCGGCGATCGGTGCACTGCTGATCATGACGAGCGCCAACCGGATGTCCCGGCTGGCCTGCATCGGAGCGACCGATCCGGGGCCCGGCGATCAGTGCTGGCAGGCCGTGCACGGGATCTACGCCCTGGCATCCGGCGGATTCTTCGGTTCCGGGCTCGGCGCGAGTATGGAAAAATGGGGTGAACTCCCTGAACCGCACACCGACTTCATCTTCGCCATCACCGGGGAGGAACTGGGTCTGGCGGGGACGCTGTCGGTGCTCGCCCTCTTCGCGGCTCTAGGCTATGCGGGTATCCGCGTGGCCGGACGCACGGAGGACCCCTTCGTACGGTACGCCGCGGGAGGCGTGACCACCTGGATCACGGCCCAGGCCGTGATCAACGTCGGTGCGGTGCTCGGCCTGCTGCCGATCGCCGGTGTCCCGCTCCCGCTGTTCTCCTACGGAGGCTCCGCCCTGCTGCCCACGATGTTCGCCATCGGGCTGCTGATCGCCTTCGCGCGTGACGAGCCCGCTGCACGGGCGGCGCTGGCCATGCGGCAGCCGGTCTTCGGCAGGAGACCGGCTGGGGTGAGATGGAAGACGATGAGACGGCGCGTCAAGAAGCGGCCGTCTGGAGAGCGGTGAATTTCGGTGCATGTCGTACTCGCCGGTGGGGGGACCGCCGGCCACATCGAGCCCGCGCTCGCCCTCGCGGACGCCCTGCGGAGGCAGGACCCCACCGTGGGGATCACGGCACTGGGCACGGAGAAGGGGCTGGAGACCCGGCTCGTCCCGGAGCGCGGCTATGAGCTGGGCCTCATCCCGGCCGTACCGCTGCCGCGCAAGCCCACCCCTGAGCTGATCACCGTCCCCGGGCGGCTGCGCGGCACGATCAAGGCCGCCGAGCAGATCCTGGAGCGCACGAAGGCGGACTGCGTGGTCGGCTTCGGCGGCTACGTGGCGCTGCCCGGCTATCTGGCCGCCAAGCGGCTCGGTGTGCCGATCATCGTCCACGAGGCCAACGCCCGCCCCGGCCTGGCCAACAAGATCGGCTCGCGGTACGCCAAGTTCGTCGCCGTCAGCACCCCGGACAGCAAGCTGCGCGGTGCCCGCTACGTCGGCATCCCGCTGCGCCGCACCATCGCCACCCTGGACCGCGCCGCGGTCCGCCCCGAGGCGCGGGCCGCCTTCGGTCTGGACCCCAACCTGCCGACGCTCCTGGTGTCCGGCGGATCCCAGGGCGCCCGCCGGCTGAACGAGGTCATCCAGGCCACCGTTCCGGCCCTGCAGCGCGCCGGCATCCAGGTCCTGCACGCGGTCGGTCCGAAGAACGAATTGCCGCATGTGGACAACATGCCGGGGATGCCCCCCTATGTCCCGGTACCGTACGTGGACCGGATGGATCTCGCGTACGCCGCGGCCGACATGATGCTCTGCCGCGCGGGCGCGATGACCGTCGCCGAGTTGTCCGCCGTCGGGCTCCCGGCCGCCTTCGTCCCGCTGCCCATCGGCAACGGGGAGCAGCGGCTCAACGCTCAGCCGCTGGTCAACGCCGGCGGGGGCCTGCTGGTCGACGACGCCCAGCTGACCCCGGACTGGGTGCAGAGCAGCGTGCTCCCGGTTCTGGCCGATCCGCACCGGCTGTACGAGATGTCCCGCGCGGCCTCCGAGTTCGGCCGCCGGGACGCCGACGAGCTGCTGGTCGGCATGGTCTACGAGGCGATCGCGCAGCACAACAAGTAGCGCACTAGGGAAGGCAGGGAGCGTGGCCGGACCGACAACCGCCCGGCGCGGCGAGAAGAAGTCACCGTCCGGCCCGCCCTCCGCCCCGGAGGCGCGCGGACGCAGATTCCCGCGGGTGCGCTTCCCGTTTCGCGCGCCGGGCCGCCGCGGTCTGATCATCATCACGGTTCTCGCGGTGCTGCTCGGCGCGTTCGGCGTCTGGGTGCTCTACGCGTCGAGCTGGCTGCGGGTGGAGCGCGTACGGGCCACCGGCACCGAGGTCCTGACCCCGCGTGAGGTCGTCGCCGCGGCCCGCACTCCGATGAACACACCGCTGATTTCGGTCGATACCGACGCACTCGCCCGCCGGCTGCGCGCGCGGCTGCCGCGCATCAAGACGGTTGACGTCGAACGGTCCTGGCCGCACACGATCGGTCTGAACGTGACGGAAAGGACGCCGGAACTGCTGATGCCGACGGGCGGAAAGTTTGCTGAAGTGGACGCCGAGGGCGTCCGGTTCGCCACCGTCGGCGCCGCCCCCAAGGGCGTTCCGCTTCTGGAAATGGCCGCTTCCGACTCCCCGAGCCTGCGCCAGTTCGGAATCGACCGGTTGCGGCGCGCCGCGGTCGAGATCGCTCGGGATCTGCCCCCGGCCGTGCACAAGGACCTCCGCAAAGTGCGCGTACGGTCCTACGACGCCATCACCCTCCAACTTTCCGGTGACCGTACGGTCGCCTGGGGCAGCCGCGAACAGGGCGCCGAAAAGGCGAAGGTGCTGACCGCGCTGCTGAAAGCCGCACGTGACGCGCGCCACTTCGACGTCTCGGTTCCCAGCGCCCCTGCCGTATCGGGGAGTTGACGTACTCAGCCGCAGGCCAGCACCCTGGATGGCTACGACTATGGGTGATCACATAGGGTGAAAAGAAAAACGGGAGGTTCGGCGTGTTCGTTGAACGGGCGCGCCTTGTCGACTTAGTGTCTCGTTCCAAAGGGACTATGGAACCAAGGAACACAGGCACAGGTAACCCTAAACTTCAACGTTAGGGTTCGGGTCGGCGATACGAACCGCCCCAATCGGCATCAGTCGGCGTCCACACGCACGTGCGGCGACGACACGTAACTCGAGGCGAGAGGCCTTCGACGTGGCAGCACCGCAGAACTACCTCGCAGTCATCAAGGTCGTCGGCATCGGCGGCGGTGGCGTGAACGCCATCAACCGGATGATCGAGGTCGGGCTCAAGGGCGTCGAGTTCATCGCGATCAACACCGATGCGCAGGCGCTGCTGATGAGCGACGCCGACGTCAAGCTCGACGTCGGCCGCGAAATGACCCGCGGCCTCGGCGCCGGCGCCAACCCGGATGTGGGGCGCAAGGCGGCCGAGGACCACCGCGAGGAGATCGAGGAGGTCCTCAAGGGGGCCGACATGGTCTTCGTGACCGCGGGTGAGGGTGGTGGTACCGGCACCGGCGGCGCACCCGTCGTCGCCAACATCGCGCGCTCGCTGGGCGCCCTGACGATCGGTGTGGTCACCCGGCCGTTCACCTTCGAGGGCCGCCGTCGCGCCAACCAGGCCGAGGACGGCATCGCCCAGCTGCGCGAAGAGGTCGACACCCTCATCGTGATTCCCAATGACCGACTGCTGTCCATCTCGGACCGCCAGGTGAGCGTGCTCGACGCGTTCAAGTCCGCGGACCAGGTGCTGCTGTCGGGTGTCCAGGGCATCACCGACCTGATCACCACCCCGGGTCTGATCAACCTCGACTTCGCGGACGTCAAGTCCGTGATGTCGGAGGCCGGCTCGGCCCTCATGGGCATCGGCTCGGCGCGCGGCGACGACCGCGCGGTGGCCGCCGCGGAGATGGCGATCTCCTCGCCGCTCCTGGAGGCATCCATCGACGGCGCCCGCGGGGTGCTGCTGTCCATCTCCGGCGGCTCCGACCTCGGTCTCTTCGAGATCAACGAGGCCGCGCAGCTGGTCAGCGAGGCGGCACACCCGGAAGCCAACATCATCTTCGGTGCGGTCATCGACGACGCGCTGGGCGACGAGGTCCGGGTGACGGTCATCGCCGCGGGCTTCGACGGCGGTCAGCCGCCGGCCCGCCGCGATGCGCAGGCCGCCCTGTCGTCCCCGAAGCGCGAGGAGCCCGCCCCGGCCCCGAGCCGTCCGGCCGCTCCGCCGGAGCCGCGCACGCCGTCGTCCTTCGGCGGCCTGGGCTCGGTGCCGGTACGGGACGAGGAGCCGGCGCCCGCCGAGTCCTCCGCCCCGCTGGGCGAGGTCTCCTCGTCGCCGTCGGGCACCCCGCAGGTTCCCCCGGCTCGTCCGTCGTACTCCGACTCCGCGGCCGAGGAACTGGACGTTCCCGACTTCCTGAAGTGACGTAAAGCACCGAAGTGATAGGGCAACAGCACCACGAGAGCGGCGCGCACTTCGCCTTCACCGACAGGTGGGGCGGGGTGAGCGCCGCTCCGTATGAGCAGCTCAACCTGGGCGGCGCGGTCGGCGACGACCCGCAGGCCGTCCTCGCCAACCGTGCGCTCGCCGCACGGGAACTCGGCCTCGACCCGGCCGCGGTGGTCTGGATGAACCAGGTCCACGGCCGGGACGTCGCCGTCGTCGACGGCCCCTGGCGCGACGCCGATGTCCCGTGTGTGGACGCGGTGGTCACGGCCCGCCGGGGTCTGGCGCTCGCCGTCCTGACCGCCGACTGCACTCCGGTGCTGCTGGCCGACCCGGTCGCCGGGATCGCGGGGGCCGCGCACGCCGGCCGCCCCGGACTGGTGGCCGGGGTCGTACCCGCGGTCGTCGGGGCGATGGTGGAACTGGGCGCGGCGCCGGAGCGGATCGTGGCCCGCACCGGACCCGCGATCTGCGGCCGCTGCTACGAGGTGCCCGCGGCGATGCGCTCCGAGGTCGCGGCGGTGGTGCCCGAGGCGCAGGCGACGACCAGCTGGGGCACGCCGTCGGTGGACGTCACCGCGGGAGTGCGGGCCCAACTCGCCGCGGCGGGCGTGGCGGTGCGTGAGGATTCCCACATCTGCACGCGGGAGTCCGCGGACCATTTCTCTTATCGGCGCGACCGTACGACCGGGCGGCTCGCGAGCTATGTGTGGCTCGGGGAGATCCCCGGCCGGGGGCCGGGGGAGGCCGAGCTGTGACGGACGACCGCAAGACGCAACTGGCCGACAACCTGGCGCGGGTGGAAAATCGTATCTCCGCCGCCTGCGCCAAGGCCGGTCGGCCGCGCGACGAGGTGACCCTGATCGTGGTCACCAAGACCTACCCCGCGAGCGATGTGCGGCTGCTCGCTGAACTGGGTGTGCGACAGGTCGCGGAGAACCGCGACCAGGACGCCGCACCGAAGGCCGCCGAATGCGCTGATTTGCCCCTTACTTGGCACTTCGTTGGACAGCTGCAGACCAACAAGGTGCGGTCTGTGGCGGGTTATGCCGGAATTGTTCAGTCGGTCGACCGGGTGCGACTTGTCACCGCGCTCTCCAAGGAAGCGGTCCGCGCCGGGCGCGAGCTGGGTTGCCTCGTCCAGGTGGCACTCGACGCGGAGTCGGGGGACGCCGGGCGGGCGGGCGGGAGCAGACTCGGAGCCCGTGGCGGGGTGGCGCCGGACGGGGTGGCCGAACTCGCGGAGGCGATCGCCGGAGCCCAAGGTCTGCGCCTGGACGGTGTGATGACCGTCGCGCCGCTGGCCGGGCCGTATGCCGGACGGCAACTCGCCGCATTCGAACGACTCATGGAAATCTCAACCGACCTGCGCGCCACCCATCCTGCTGCCAACATGGTGTCAGCAGGCATGAGCGCGGACCTTGAGGACGCCGTGGCGGCCGGGGCGACACATGTGCGCGTCGGCACTGCGGTACTCGGAGTCCGACCACGGCTCGGGTAACGTCGCCAAGCAAGTCGGACCACAGCACAAAATATGGTCATTCCCGCAGAAAGCGGGAGGCCCGCGTGGATCCAAGGCCCCCGGTGACGGAGCCGATCCACCACAGAGCGGAGGACGCAGAGAATGGCCGGCGCGATGCGCAAGATGGCGGTCTACCTCGGCCTCGTGGAGGACGATGGGTACGACGGCCGGGGGTTCGACCCCGACGACGAGTTCGAGCCCGAGCTTGACCCGGAGCCTGACCGGGGGCGGCGCCAGCAGCACCAAGTGCAGCCCGAAACACGGCCGGAACGGGACGAACCCGTCCGTGCCGTGACGCCTCCGGCGCAACGCGAACCTGCCCCGCTCGCCGCGGAAAGCGGACGACCCGCGCGAATCGCACCCGTGGCATCCATCACACCCGACCGCCCGAATCTGGAGAAGAACGCACCGGTGATCATGCCCAAGGTTGTGTCCGAGCGGGAGCCGTACCGCATCACCACACTCCACCCCCGGACCTACAACGAAGCCCGTACCATCGGGGAACACTTCCGCGAGGGCACTCCGGTGATCATGAATCTCACGGAGATGGACGATACTGATGCGAAGCGACTTGTCGACTTTGCGGCCGGTTTGGTGTTTGGTCTTCACGGGAGCATCGAGCGGGTGACGCAGAAGGTGTTCCTGTTGTCGCCTGCTAACGTCGATGTCACGGCGGAGGACAAGGCCCGTATCGCAGAGGGCGGGTTCTTCAACCAGAGCTGAGACGCAACACCGGGCACACCAGGGCCCGTAGGGTCAACACACACGCAAGGTCAAGGGGAGAGGGACGCGCGAGATGAGTGTCGCTGGTCAGGTGATCTATATCGCGCTGTACTGCTTCCTGATCGTGTTGATCTTCCGGCTGGTGATGGACTATGTCTTCCAGTTCGCCCGTTCATGGCAACCGGGCAAGGCGATGGTGGTCGTTCTTGAGGCCGCCTACACTGTCACTGATCCGCCACTCAAGCTTCTGCGGCGGGTCATTCCGCCGCTGCGTCTCGGGGGCGTGGCGCTCGACCTGTCCTTCTTCGTATTGATGATCATCGTGTACATCCTGATCACCGTCGTGAGGTCGGTGTTGTTGGTGTGAACGATACGGTCTTGCCGATTGCCGACGACTACGTTGAGGTGAAGTAGAGATGCCGTTGACCCCCGAGGACGTGCGGAACAAGCAGTTCACGACCGTCCGCCTCCGAGAAGGCTATGACGAGGACGAGGTCGATGCCTTCCTCGACGAGGTTGAAGCGGAACTGACCAGGCTGCTCCGGGAGAACGAGGACCTGCGCGCCAAGCTGGCCGCGGCCACCCGTGCCGCCGCGCAGAACCAGCAGCAGGGCCTGCGCAAGGGACCGGACCAGCAGCAGGAGCAGCAGCAGCGTCCCGGGGCTCCCGTGCCCGCCGCCATATCCGGTCCGCAGCCGGTGCCGCCGCAGCAGCAGGGGATGGGTGGCCCGCCCCAACTGCCCGGTGGTGCACCTCAGCTGCCCCCCGGTCCCGGTGGCCACGGCCCGCAGGGTCCGCACGGACCCGGCCCGATGGGCCCCGGCGGTCCCATGGGTGGCCCGATGGGCGGCCCCGGTGGACCGCAGCTGCCGCAGGCCCAGCAGGGTGGCCCCGGCGGTGACAGCGCCGCGCGGGTGCTCTCGCTGGCGCAGCAGACCGCCGACCAGGCGATCGCGGAGGCCCGTTCCGAGGCCAACAAGATCGTCGGCGAGGCGCGCAGCCGCGCCGAGGGCCTGGAGCGGGACGCCCGCGCCAAGGCCGACGCGCTGGAGCGGGACGCGCAGGAGAAGCACCGCGTGGCGATGGGCTCGCTGGAGTCGGCCCGCGCGACGCTGGAGCGCAAGGTCGAGGACCTGCGCGGCTTCGAGCGCGAGTACCGTACGCGCCTGAAGTCCTACCTGGAGAGCCAGCTGCGTCAGCTGGAGAACCAGGCGGACGACTCGCTGGCTCCGCCGCGGACCCCGGCGGCCGCCTCGCTGCCGCCGTCGCCGTCGATGGCGTCGGCCGGTGCGGGCACCATGGGCGGCAACCACACCATGGGTGGCGGCCAGTCGATGGGCGGCAACCACTCCATGGCCGGGCAGTCCAGCGGCGGTCCGTCCTACGGCGGTCAGCAGCAGATGTCGCCGGCGATGACCCAGCCGATGGCGCCGGTGCGGCCGCAGAGCCCGCAGCCGATGCAGCAGACGCCGTCGCCGATGAGGGGTTTCCTCATCGACGAGGACGACAACTGACGCCCGCCTAGCGCGTAGCGTCGGCAATCAGGGCCGGGCCCCGAGGGAATCCCTCGGGGCCCGGCCCTTTGTGCTGCCGGGTTCGCGGGATGTGGTCGTCCGTACCGACCTGGGTGGATTTCGCGCCTGAGGAGTGAATTGGCCCTTCCCTTCCCTTTCGAGAAGGGGCGGATAGGGGCAGTCAGAGGGAGCTAGGTGAAAGGTGTGTGTAACGGCGGGGGCTAAGGCGGTTGTCGGGGCGAGTGGGAAAACGGAAAAGGGAAATGCCCCGGCGTGGTGTACGCCGGGGCATTTGTGCGGTGAGGGGACTGGTTACACCTTGCGGAGGTGGAAGGTGAGGGCCAGCGCCTCGTCCGTGAAGGCGGGGCCGAAGGAGTCGTCCGGCTCGCCGGGGGCGAAGTCCGTGGCCAGGACCTCGTCGGAGATCAGGCCGGTGTGGTCGGTCAGCGCCGTACGGACCTCGTCGTCCGTGGACCGCCAGCGCAGCGCGATCCGGTCGGCGACGTCGAGGCCGCTGTTCTTGCGGGCCTCCTGGATGAGGCGGATGACGTCACGGGCCAGGCCCGCGCGGCGCAGCTCCGGGGTGATCTCCAGGTCGAGGGCGACCGTGGCGCCCGCGTCGGAGGCCACCGACCAGCCCTCGCGCGGGGTCTCGGTGATGATCACCTCGTCGGGGGCGAGCGAGACGGTCTCGCCGTCGACCTCGACGCTCGCCGTGCCCTCGCGCAGCGCGAGCGAGAGGGCCGCGGCGTCCGCGGCGGCGACGGCCTTGGCGACGGCCTGGACGCCCTTGCCGAACCGCTTGCCCAGCGCACGGAAGTTGGCCTTGGCGGTGGTGTCGACCAGCGAGCCCCCGACCTCCGAGAGCGAGGCCAGCGAGCTGACGTTCAGCTCCTCGGCGATCTGCGCGCGCAGGTCCTCGGGCAGGCCCGCGAAGCCGTGCGCCGCGACCAGTGCGCGGGACAGCGGCTGACGGGTCTTGACGCCCGACTCGGCGCGGGTGGCGCGGCCCAGTTCGACCAGCCGGCGGACCAGCAGCATCTGGGCGGACAGGGTCGGGTCGATGGCCGCCTTGTCGGCCACCGGCCAGCCTGCGAGGTGCACGGAGTCGGGGGCGTCCGGGGTGACCGGGACGACCAGGTCCTGCCAGACCCGCTCGGTGATGAACGGGGTGAGCGGCGCCATGAGGCGGGTGACGGTCTCGATGACCTCGTGGAGCGTGCGCAGCGCGGCCGCGTCGCCCTGCCAGAAGCGGCGGCGGGAGCGGCGGACGTACCAGTTGGACAGGTCGTCGACGAAGGCGGAGAGGAGCTTGCCCGCGCGCTGGGTGTCGAAGGACTCCAGGGAGTCGGTGACCTGCGCGATCAGGGTGTTCAGCTCGCCGAGCAGCCAGCGGTCCAGCAGCGGCCGGTCGGCGGGGGCCGGGTCGGCGGCGGACGGCGCCCACTGGGACGTGCGGGCGTACAGCGCCTGGAAGGCGACGGTGTTCCAGTACGTCAGCAGCGTCTTGCGGACGACTTCCTGGATGGTGCTGTGGCCCACCCGGCGGGCGGACCACGGCGAGCCGCCGGCCGCCATGAACCAGCGGACCGCGTCGGCGCCGTGCTGATCCATCAGCGGGATCGGCTGGAGGATGTTGCCCAGGTGCTTGGACATCTTCCGGCCGTCCTCGGCGAGGATGTGGCCCAGGCAGACGACGTTCTCGTACGACGACTTGTCGAAGACCAGGGTGCCGACGGCCATCAGGGTGTAGAACCAGCCGCGGGTCTGGTCGATGGCCTCCGAGATGAACTGCGCCGGGTAGCGCTTCTCGAACAGCTCCTTGTTGCGGTACGGGTAGCCCCACTGCGCGAACGGCATCGAGCCCGAGTCGTACCAGGCGTCGATGACCTCCGGGACGCGGGTGGCGGTGCCCTGGCAGGTCGGGCAGGCGAAGGTGACCTCGTCGATGAACGGGCGGTGCGGGTCCAGGCCCGACTGGTCGGTGCCGGTCAGCTCGGTCAGCTCGGCCAGCGAGCCGACGCAGGTGAGGTGGTCCTCCTCGCAGCGCCAGATGGGCAGCGGGGTGCCCCAGTAGCGGTTGCGGGACAGCGCCCAGTCGATGTTGTTGTTGAGCCAGTCGCCGAACCGGCCGTGCTTGACCGATTCCGGGAACCAGTTGGTGTTCTCGTTCTCGCGGAGCAGGGCGTCCTTGACCGCGGTCGTGCGGATGTACCACGACGGCTGGGCGTAGTAGAGCAGCGCGGTGTGGCAGCGCCAGCAGTGCGGGTAGCTGTGCTCGTAGGCGATGTGCTTGAAGAGCAGGCCGCGGGCGGCGAGGTCCTCGACCAGGGCCTCGTCGGCCTTCTTGAAGAACTGGCCGCCGATGAGAGCCAGCCCCTCCTCGAAGGTGCCGTCGGGGCGGACCGGGTTGACCACCGGCAGGTCGTACGCCTTGCAGGTCTTGAGGTCGTCCTCACCGAAGGCGGGGGCCTGGTGGACTAGGCCCGTACCGTCGTCGGTGGTGACGTACTCGGCGTTGACGACGAAGTTGGCGCCGTCCAGCTCGACCAGGGAGAACGGGCGCTCGTACGACCAGCGCTCCATCTCGCGGCCGGTGAAGGACTGGCCGGTGGCCTCCCAGCCCTCGCCGAGGGCCTTCTCCAGCAGCGGCTCGGCGACGACCAGCTTCTCGGTGCCGTCGGTGGCGACGACGTAGGTGACGTCCGGGTGCGCGGCGGCCGCGGTGTTGGACACCAGGGTCCAGGGGGTCGTCGTCCAGATCAGCAGGGCGGCCTCGCCGGCCAGCGGGCCCGAGGTCAGCGGGAGGCGGACGTAGACCGAGGGGTCGACGACGGTCTCGTAGCCCTGCGCCAGCTCGTGGTCCGACAGGCCCGTACCGCACCGCGGGCACCAGGGGGCGACGCGGTGGTCCTGGACCAGCAGGCCCTTGTTGAAGATCTCCTTCAGCGACCACCACACCGACTCGATGTAGTCGGGGTCCATCGTGCGGTACGGGGCGTCGAGGTCGGTCCAGTACCCCATACGGGTCGTGAGCTCGGCGAAGGCGTCGGTGTGGCGGGTCACCGACTCGCGGCACTTGGCGTTGAACTCGGCGATGCCGTACGCCTCGATGTCCTTCTTGCCGTTGAAGCCCAGCTCCTTCTCCACGGCCAGCTCGACCGGGAGGCCGTGGCAGTCCCAGCCGGCCTTGCGGTCGACGTGGTAGCCCTGCATCGTGCGGAAGCGGGGGAAGACGTCCTTGAAGACGCGCGCCTCGATGTGGTGCGCGCCGGGCATGCCGTTGGCCGTCGGCGGGCCCTCGTAGAAGACCCACTCGGGCCGGCCCTCGGACTGCTGGAGGGTACGGGCGAAGACCTTCTGCTCCTGCCAGAACTCAAGCACGGCGTGCTCAAGGGCGGGGAGGTCTACCTGGGCGGGTACCTGGCGGTACTGGGGCTGCTCGGTCATCGGGGGCTTCCTCCGGCGGACACCTGCTGCGTTCTCCGTCCGGAGGGACGAGAGCCTGGGCTCCCGCGGTACCACCCTCCTTGGCGGCGCTGCTGCACCGCCCCCTCATTGGGGTCGCGCTGCCGGTTCTACTCGCCCTGGGCGGCCCGAGGACCGTGGGCGGAGCCCACTGTCCAGACCTGTGGGCGGATGCCCACTGTCCGAGGCTTTCTTCCGGCGACTCCGGGGTGATCTTCACGTCGTGCACGCCCCCGGGCTTCCACCGTCCCCGGGTCGCTGCCGGCTGCGTACGACGCTACTCGTCCCATCAATGCCTGTCGCTGGTCCCCCAAGCTCTCGGCTTCGCTCAAGCAGGGGGCACCCCCACAGTGTACGGGGCCGCGCCGACAGCGGCCGACCGAATTAGGGCGGCCGGGGGCGGGGAGGGCGGCCGGGGCGCCGTACGAGGACGCCCGCGCCGTCGCCGTGACCCGAATGGCCAGCGGCCGGGTGCCGGACCGCCGGGCGGGTTACCCGGCGGGCAGCCGGGCACAACCGAGGCGGACCGGACTTCCGGGCCGGGTGGCAGGACCCGTCGGGCGGTGCGCCCCGTTGCCGCGTGCCGTGTGGCGATTTATCGTTCCCGTCACGATTCGCGAACAAAGTCACATAGGTGAAGGGGGCGCGGCCATGGTGGCGAAGAAGACCGCCGCGCAGAAGAGCACGACGGCCGCCGACGAGGCCGGCGCGAAGCAGCCTGCACCGAAGACCCGCGCTCCGAAGAAGGCCGCTCCGAAGAAGGCCGCCGCCAAGAAGACGGCGGCCGGCACGACCGCGCCCGACGAGACCGCGCCCGACGAGACCGCGGCCGCGAAGCCCACGGCCAAGAAGGCCGCCGCCAAGAAGGCGGCGGCGAAGAAGACCGCGACGAAGGCTCCGGCCAAGAAGGCCGCGGTGCCCGCTAAGAAGACGGGAGCCAAGACGGTGGTGGCGAAGAAGACCGCGGCCGCGACGGCCAAGATGCACGCCGATGACACCCCGGTGCCCACGGCCCGGACGGCCGCACCGGGCGAGCTGGCCGTACGCCCCGGTGAGGACCCCTGGACGCCCGCCGAGGTCGCCGAGGCGCGCACCGAGCTGATGGAGGAGGTGGGGCGGCTGCGGGCGGAGATCACCGCGGCCGAGGACGCCATCGCCGGCCTGATGCGCGACTCCGGCGACGGCGCCGGCGACGACGAGGCCGACACCGGCACCAAGAACATCACCCGCGAGCACGAGCTGGCCCTGGCCTCCAACGCCCGCGAGATGCTCCACCAGACCGAGCGGGCGCTCGGCCGGCTGGACACCGGCACCTACGGGCTGTGCGAGAACTGCGGCAAGCCCATCGGCAAGGCGCGGATGCAGGCGTTCCCCCGGGCGACGCTGTGCGTGGAGTGCAAGCAGAAGCAGGAGCGCCGCTGAGGCGGGGGTACCCGGGTGGGGTGTCGCGGGCCGCACCCGTACCGCCCGCCCCCGCACGTGTGTGCCGTACTCTCGTGATTCAAGCCAGGCACGGTCTGGCCGCGGACACGACGGGCTGAGGGACTCACACGTGGCAGAGGCGGAGCGCATCACCGGTACGCCGGAACCCGAGCCGGGTTCCGGGACGGATCCCACCGCGGGGTCCGAAGGGGGAGGACCGGCGGAGCCGGAGCAGGGCGCCGGCCGCGGCAAGCGGAAGATCGTCGCGCTGCTGCTGATCGCGTGCTTCGTCTACCTGCTCGACCTGGGCAGCAAGGTCCTGGTCGTCGCGAAGCTGGAGCACCACGAGCCCATCCAGGTCATCGGGACGCTGCTGCAGTTCAGCGTGATCCGCAACCGGGGTGCCGCGTTCAGCATCGGCGAGGCGCTGACGATCTTCCTCACGATCATCGCGGCGACCGTGATCGTGGTGATCGCCCGGATCGCCCGCAAGCTCTACAGCCTGCCCTGGGCCGTCGCGCTCGGGCTGCTGCTCGGCGGCGCCTTCGGCAACCTCACCGACCGGATCTTCCGCTCGCCGGGGATCTTCGAGGGCGCGGTGGTCGACTTCATCGCCCCGGCGCACTTCGCGGTCTTCAACCTCGCGGACTCCGCGATCGTCTGCGGCGGCATCCTGATCGTGATCCTTTCCTTCCGGGGGCTGGACCCTGACGGGACCGTCCACAAGGACTGACAGCGCCGGCCTCCACCGCACCGTAACCACCAACGGCTCCTGCCCCGGCCCGCCCCGATGCGGGGTGCCGCGGCTGGAGCGCCGGCCTCCACCGCACCGCAACCACCAACGGCTCCTGCCCCGGCCCGCCCCGATGCGGGGTGCCGCGGCTGGAGCGCCCGCCTCCACCGCACCGCAACCACCAACGGCTCCTGCCCCGGCCCGCCCCGATGCGGGGTGCCGCGGCTGCCATACTCCTTAAGGTGAGCACCATTCCCGAGATCCGCACCCTGCCCGTACCGGACGGCCTGGAGGGCGAGCGCGTGGACGCCGCGCTGGCCCGTATGTTCGGCTTCTCCCGTACGAAGGCGGCCGAACTCGCCGCCGCCGGAAAGGTCCGGGTCGACGGGTCCGAGGTGATGAAGTCCGAGCGGGTGCGCGGCGGCGCCTGGCTGGAAGTCGAGATGCCGCAGGCCGCGCCGCCCGTGGAGATCGTCGCCGAGCCCGTCGAGGGCATGGAGATCGTGCATGACGACGACGACATCGTCGTGATCGTCAAGCCGGTCGGGGTGGCCGCGCACCCCAGCCCCGGCTGGAGCGGGACGACGGTCATCGGCGGGCTCGCCGCCGCCGGCTTCCGCATCTCCACCTCCGGCGCCGCCGAGCGCCAGGGCATCGTGCACCGCCTCGACGTCGGCACGTCCGGCCTGATGGTCGTGGCCAAGTCCGAGCGCGCCTACACCCTCCTCAAGCAGCAGTTCCGCGAGCGCACGGTGGACAAGCGCTACCACGCCCTGGTCCAGGGCCACCCGGACCCGATGAGCGGCACCATCGACGCCCCCATCGGCCGGCATCCGAACCACGACTACAAGTGGGCGGTCACCGCCGAGGGCAAGGCGTCGGTCACGCACTACGACCTCATCGAGGCGTTCCGCGCGGCCAGCCTGCTCGACATCAAGCTGGAGACCGGGCGCACCCACCAGATCCGGGTGCACATGTCCGCGCACCGCCACCCGTGCGTCGGCGACCTGACGTACGGCGCGGACCCCACCCTCGCCAAGCGGCTGGGCGTCGGCCGGCAGTGGCTGCACGCGGTCCGGCTCGGCTTCGAGCACCCCGCCGACGGCTCCTGGGTCGAGTTCGAGAGCGCCTACCCGGACGATCTGCAGCACGCCCTCGACACCGTGCGCGACGAGAGCAGCTGACACGGCGCGTCCGGCACCCGGGGGCAGAGCGGCGGATCCATAGGCGTCCGGCACGCTGGGGATGCCGAAAGTGGCGGATCCATAGGCGTCTGGCACGCTTAGGGCGGAATGTGAGCGAATCCGACCCTCCCGGAGCGTCGTCACCGTGGACCAGCTGGCTCTGATCTCCCTCCTGCTGCTCGGAGCCGTGGTGATGGTCCCGGTCGGCGACCGGTTGGGACTGCCGTCACCGGTGCTGATGACGCTCGCCGGGGCCGTACTGGCGTTGCTGCCCTTCGTGCCCAACGTCGAGGTGCCGCCGGAGTTCATCCTGCCGGTGGTGCTGCCGCCGCTGCTCTACGCGGCCGTGCAGCGCACCTCATGGCGGCAGTTCACCGCCAACCTGCGCCCGATCTTCCTGCTCGCGGTGCTGCTGGTCTTCGCCACCACGGCCGCGGTCGCCGCGGTCGCGCAGGCGGTGGTGCCCGGGATGCCGCTGGCCGCCGCGGTGGTGCTCGGCGCGCTGGTCGCCCCGCCCGACCCGGTCGCCGCGACCGCCGTCGCCGGCAAGCTGGGACTGCCCCGCCGGATGGTGTCGATCCTGGAGGGCGAGGGCCTGTTCAACGACGTCACCGCGATCGTGCTCTACCACGTCGCGCTCGCCGCGGTCGTCAGCGGAAGCTTCTCGGTGCCCGGCGCGCTCGGCGCGCTGGTGCTCTCCGCGGTCGTCGCCATGGCGGTCGGCCTGCTGCTCGGGTGGGTCACCAACAAGCTGATGGGGCTGCTCGGCGACCCGACGCTGCAGATCGGGCTGACGCTGCTGGTGCCGTTCACCGCGTACATCCTGGCCGAGGAGCTGAAGGGCTCCGGTGTGCTCGCGGTGCTGACCACCGGGCTGTTCCTGGCCGAGTACGCGGTCGACGCCGACGACGTGCTGGGCCGGCTCGCCGGATACACCTTCTGGGAGGTCGTCGACACCCTCGTCACCGGCGTCGCCTTCGGGCTGATCGGCCTGGAGCTGCACAACATCTTCTTCGCCGCGTCGGGCAGCTGGGACCAGCTGTTCGGCGCCGGGGCCGCCGTCGTCGCGGTGGTCGTCGGCGTCCGCCTGCTGTGGCTGCTGCCCGCCGCCTGGCTGGCCAAGCGGATGCACAAGCGCCGCGACTACGACGAGGACATCCCGATGAGCTGGCGGGAGACGGTCATCCTGTGGTGGTCGGGGATGCGCGGGGTGGCCTCGGTGGCGCTGGCGCTGGCCCTGCCCTACGAGATCGACGGCGTCCCCTTCCCCGACCGCGCCGAGATCCTCTTCATCGCCTTCGCGGTGGTGCTCTCCACCCTGGTCGTCCAGGGCCTCACGCTGCCCTGGCTGGTGCGCACACTGCGGGTGCGGGCCACCTCCGACGTCGCCGACGCGCTGGAGCGCGACCTGGCGATCCGGGTGATCAAGGCGTCCAAGCGCCGGCTGAAGGAGATCCTGGAGGTCGAGGAGCTGCCCGAGGAGGTCAGGGACCAGCTGGCGCGCCGGGCCTACGACATCGGCGCCCGGATCGCACCGGACATCGTCGACGACGAGCGGCGCGAGCTCTTCGAGAAGCGCAACACCCGGATGAAGAAGGTGCAGCGCATCCAGGGCGAGATGCTCTCGGCGGCCCGGCACGAGGTGCTGGCGGCGCGCAGCGAGCCGGGCGCGGACCCGGAGGTGGTGGACCGGGTGCTGCGCCAACTGGACATGCGGAGCCTGCGGTCCGCGCCCTGACGCGGGGGCGGGGCCTCACGGCTGCGGCGGCTGCCCGCCCCGGCCGGTCGGCGCCGGCCCGGTGGTGATCCGCGGCAGCGCGTAGGCATGCTCGGTGCGCAGCCACTCGATCATCCGCTCGCGGACCTCGCAGCGCACCGTCCAGAGGGTGTCGGCGTCCCGGGCGGTGACCAGCGCCCGCACCACGATCGTGGACGCGGTGGTGTCGGTGACCACCAGGCTCCAGGACCGGCCGTCCCAGTCCGGGCTCTCCTGGAGGATCTCGTGCAGCCGCTGGCGCATCTTCTCCACCGGCGCGCCGTGGTCGAGGTGGAACAGCACGGTCCCGGTCATCTGGGCGCCGCCGCGCGACCAGTTCTCGAACGGCTTGCCGGTGAAGTACGACACCGGCATGGTGATCCGCCGCTCGTCCCAGGTCCGCACGGTCAGGAACGTCAGGGTGATCTCCTCGACGGTGCCCCACTCGCCGTCCACCACGACCGTGTCCCCGATCCGCACCATGTCGCCGAAGGCGATCTGCAGCCCCGCGAAGAGGTTGCCGAGGGTCGACTGGGCGGCGATACCGGCGACGATGCCCAGCAGTCCGGCCGAGGCCAGCACCGAGGTGCCGAACGCCCGCATCTCCGGGAACGTCAGCAGCATCGAGGCGGCCGCGACGATGATGACCACGGCCGTGACCACCCGGTGGATCAGCGTCACCTGGGTCCGTACCCGCCGCACCCGCGCGGCGTCCCGGGCGCCCGCCGCATAGCGCGAGTAGGACGACTCCACGATCGCCGCGGAGGCCCGTACGGCGAGCCAGGCGGCGGCCGCGATCAGCACCAGGCTCAGCGCCTGACCGGTCCCCGCCCGGTGCTCCTCGACCAGGCCGATCCCGCTCTCGTCGTACGAGCCGCGCAGCAGGGCCGCGCACAGCGCCACCTGCAGCGGTATTCGGCAGCGGCGCAGCAGCCCCCACAGCGGGGTCTCCGGGTGGGCGGCGTCGATCCGGCGCAGCGCGCGGTCGGCCAGCCAGCCCAGGACGAGCGTGATGACGAGCGAGCCGCCGGCCACGGCGACGGGACGCAGCACGTCCTCGACGGACACGGGAATCCTCCTTGCGTCGGAAGCGCTTGAGAGTGCTGCTACCCGGTCCCCCCGGCTGTCAATGGCACGATGGGGCCACAACGATCCGACCCAGGGAAGTGATGCAGTGCCGGCCTCCACCGAGCCCGCGACCAGCGGGCCCTTGACGATTGCCCTGTTCCACTCGGTGTGCGGGCTGCGCCCGGCCGTGCAGGCCGCCGCGGACCGGCTGCGCGCCGCGGGACACGAGGTGGTCGTCCCCGACCTGTTCGACGGCAGGACCGCCGAATCGGTGCCGGACGGCATCCTGATCAAGGAGGAGATCGGCAAGGAGGAGCTGCTCAAGCGCGCCATCACGGCCGTCGCGCCGTACTCCGACCGCGGCCTGGTCTACGCCGGGTTCTCCTTCGGCGGCTCGGTCGCCCAGACCCTCGCGCTGGGCGACGACAAGACCCGCGGGCTGTTGCTGCTGCACGGCACCTCCGACATCGCCGAGGGTGCCGTGGCCGACGATCTGCCGGTGCAGCTGCATGTCGCCGACCCGGACCCCTACGAGCCGCACGACTGGCTGAACGCCTGGTATCTGCAGATGCGCCGGGCCGGCGCGGACGTGGAGGTCTTCCGCTACGCCGGCGCCGGCCATCTGTTCACCGACCCCGGGCTGGCCGACTACGACGCCGAGGCGGCCGAGAGCACCTGGAAGGTGGCGCTGGGCTTCCTGGACAGCCTGTGAGCGGTCCGTGGCGGCGCGGCCCGGGGGTGCACAGCGCCGGCTAGGCGACCGGCCCGTCGGCCCGCTCGATCTGCTGGCTGCCCGTCCGCGTGCGGTACGAGCGCAGATGCGTGCTGGTGGCCTGCGGGTCGGTCTTGTCGGAGATGCCGAAGTAGTCCATCTGCGTGCGCTCGGCGCTGACGTCCAGGACCCCGTAGCCGTGCGAGTCCATGTCCAGCCACTTCACATGTCGGTTGGCGGCCCTGATGGCGGCGACGCCGGCCAGCGAGACGGTGTGCGGGGCGACGTGCAGGAAGTCGTCGACGTTGTCGGAGGTGACGGAGGTGACCACGAACTCCGTCGCCACCGGCCGGGTGGCGGGGTAGGTCGCCGCCTTCAGCGGCACGTCGTTGGCCCAGGCCATGTGGATGTCGCCGGTCAGGAAGACGGTGTTGTCGATACCGCGGTCGCTGAGGTGGCTCAGCAGCTCGTGCCGGTCGTCGGTGTAGCCGTCCCACTGGTCGGTGTTGGCCGCAAGGCCCTCCTTGGGTAGGCCGAGGATCTCGGCGAGCGGGCCGAGCAGATGGGCGGGCACGGCGCCGAAGGCGACCTGCGAGACCATGACCGAGGTGCCGACCAGCCGCCAGGCGGTGTCCGAGCGCTCCAGGCCGGCCTTGAGCCAGTCCAGCTGGGCCCGCCCGGTGATCGTCCGGCTCGGGTCGTCGACCGCGCCGCTGCCCGGCTTGGCCTGCTCGTCGCGGAACGACCGCAGATCCAGCAGGTGCAGATCGGCGAGGGTGCCGAAGCGCAGCCGGCGGTAGGTGGTGCCGGCCGTCGAGGGGCGCACCGGCATCCACTCGAAGTACGCCTGCTTCGCGGCGGCCATCCGCGCCGACCAGGAGCCCTCGGTGTCCGGCGAGTGGTTCACCGCGCCGCCCCGCCAGGCGTTGTCGGCGAACTCGTGGTCGTCCCAGATGGCGATGACCGGGTGGGTGGCGTGCATGGCCAGCGCGTCCGGGTCGGTCTTGTGGGCGCCGTGCCGGATGCGGTAGTCGGCGAGCGTGAGCAGCTCGTGGGCGGGGGAGTGCGGACGGACGACGTACTTGAAGTCCGGGTACTCGCCGGACTTGTACTCGTAGAGGTAGTCGCCGAGGTGCAGCACCGCGTCCAGCTCGGTACGGGCCGCCAGATGCCGGTACGGCGAGAAGTAGCCGGACTCCCAGTTGGCGCAGGAGACCACGCCGAAGCGGACGTTGCCGGCCGCGGTGTCGTGCGCGGGGGCGGTGCGGGTGCGGCCGACGGGGGAGTGCTGCCCGTCGACGGTGAAGCGGTAGTAGTAGTGGGTGGCCGGGCGCAGACCGCGCACGTCCGCCTTGACGGTGTGGTCGGCGGCCGCCGAGGTCTTCACCGAGCCCCGTGCGACGACGGTGGCGAAGTCCCTGTCGGTGGCCACCTGCCAGCGCACGTCGGTGGCCGCCCCGCGGCCGGAGCCCGGGGTGGCCGACGGCGTCGGGGTGACCCGGGTCCACAGCAGCACGCCGTCCGGGAGCGGGTCACCGGAGGCGACGCCGTGCTGGAAGAACCGGCTCTGCTCCGGGGCCTGTTGGGCGTAGGCGGGGGCGGCGCCGGCGAACGGCAGGAGTGCGGCGGTGGCGGCTACGGCCGTGACGGCAGTGCGGCGCGAGATGTGGTCATGATCGGTCACGGCCGCTCACCCTACTGGCCGGTAAGCGACAACGGGAGGGCGATTACCGGGAATACCCAGAATTCGCCCGCCCGTTGTCCGCAAGCCGCTCAGCGGGCGCCCGAGGGGTCCTTTTCGCCCTCGCGAATGCCCTTTCCGCCGCCCTTGCCGCCGTCCGTCCCCTTCGCCGGGCCGAACTCCTTGTCGATCATCTTCCGGAAGTTGGCCATGGCGAGCTGGTTGTACTGCGCCTGCGTCATCTGGCGCTGCGGGATCTGGTCCATCACCAGCTTCTTGTCGCCGTGCATGAAGGTCGGTGTGCCCCTGACCCCCTTGCGGCCGAACAGCGCGGTCATGTCCATCGCCCAGCGGTCGTAGGTGCCCTTCTCGACCGCGGTCTGGAACGCCTTGTTGTTCTTCAGCTCCGGCACCTCGCCGGCGACCTTGAGCAGCTCGGAGTCCTTGGCGTAGAGGTCCTCGCGCTCGTCGGGGTGGTACTTGGTGGAGTACAGCGCCGCCTTGTACTTCAAGAATGCCTCCGGGCCGACGTCCAGCGCCGCACCGAGCGCGCTCAGCGCGTTCTTCGAGCCCTCGCCGCCCGCGTTGTCGTCGATGAAGGTGTACATCGTGAAGCGGACCCGGTACCGGCCGTCCTCGATGTCCTTCAGCAGCGCCCGGCCGCTGCTCTGCTCGAAGGACGCGCACGCCGGGCAGCGGACGTCCTCGAAGACCTCCAGGGTCTCCTTGGCCTTCGGGTCGCCTATCAGGATCTCGGTATGGTCCTTGCCCTCGGTGTACTTCGGCGCGACGGGCTTGGCCTCCTTGGCGGCCTCCCAGCCGGTCGGCTCGTTGGCCTTCATCACGGCGTAGCCGATACCGCCGGCCACGGCCAGGATGCCGACGACCGCGCCCGCCACGACGAGTTGGCGGCGCAGCCGCTCCTGCTTCTTCTGGCGCTCGCGCTCGGCGCGGATGCGTTCGCGGGCTGCCTGCTTGTTGGCCTGGCTGTTGCGGTTGCTCATGGGTGGTCCCGTTCCCCTCAAGGGTGTTCGTCTCCTGCGGTCTGGTCAGGCGGCGAACGGACGGGGCGGGCCGCGGCGCCGTACGCAGTGCACGAGGAGCGGGAGCGGGCGGGCCGGCGGCAGCGGGCGCAGCGGACGGATCCGCCGGCGGGGCGGGGCGCTCGCGGCGCGGGCCACCGCGGCGGCGGTCCGCAGCGGGCGGAAGGTGGCGGTCGCGGCCGCGCGCAGCAGGGCGTCCAGGGCGGCGTCGCCGCGGTGCAGCCAGCCGGCGGCCAGCAGGCCGATCGCGAGGTGGGCCGCGAGCAGCAGCCAGGGCCCGGACACCGGTCCGGCCGGCGGCAGCGGGGAGCCCGCATGGGCCGCCAAGCGCGCCAGCGGGGTGCCCAACTCGCCGCCCGCGCACAGCAGATGGAGGCCGACCGCGCGCAGCGGTCCGGTCAGGGGGCCGCCGGCCGCTCCGTAGCAGGCGTGCTGCCCCGTGGTGAAGACGGTGTCCGCGGCCAGCTCCAGCGGCACCAGCAGCGCCGCCACCGGCCGGTAGCCGCGTCCGCGGCCGGTCAGCGCGTAGGCGGCGGCGAAGACGGCGGCGCAGACCCAGGCGACCGTGGCGGGCGGCAGCGGGGCGCGGGAGAGCAGTACATGGGAGGTCGCGGACAGCGTGACGCACAGCGCGGTGAACAGCGCCGCCCGCACCGCCCTGAGTTCACCGCCCGGCGCGCCCGCGGGCCGGCCGCCCGGGCGCACCGCCCTCGCCTGCATGGGCGGGAGTCTGCCATGTGCACGGCAGGGGCCCGGGTCAAGATTTGGCATCGGCCGGCGCGCGGTGAGCGCGCCGGCCGAGGGGTCAGGGTCGCGAGCAGGTCACTTCTTGAGGACCTTGTCGACCATGGAGTTGAAGGCGGCGGCGGACGACGGGGCCGCCTTGCCCTGGGGGGTGTCCGTGCCGATCACCGTGTCGTTGACCTTCACGGTCGGGGTGCTGGTGACGTCCTTGTGCGAGTTGAACTCGGCGGACACCTCCAGCGCCCAGCGGTCGTACGTGCCCGCCTTGACGGCCTTCTGGAAGGCGGCGTTGCCCTTGAGCGCCGGGATGGTGTCCGCGACCTTGATCAGGTAGCTGTCGTCGGCGAACTTGTCCGGGCCGGTCTCCTCCGGGTGGAACTCCTTGGAGTACAGCGCGTACTTGTACTTCAGGAAGGCGTCCGGGCTGACGTTCAGGGCGGCGCCCAGCGACGACAGCGCGTTCTTGGAGCCGGTGCCCTTGAGGTTGCCGTCGAGGAACGTGCCCAGGTGGTAGGCCGCCTTGTACTTGCCGTCCTTGATGTCCTTCTCGACGGTCTCGCCGACGTTCTGCTCGAAGCTCGCGCAGCCCGGGCAGCGCGGGTCCTCGAAGAGGCTGAGGGTGTTCTTGGCGTCCGCCTTGCCGATGACGATGGTGGTGCCCTTGGCGCCGGTGGTGTGGGCGGGCTTGACCAGCTTGGCCTTCGCCGCCTTCGTCCACACGGTGCTGTCGCCCGCGGTCTTCTGCGCCGTGGAGTCGCCGCCGCCCGAGTTGGCGACCGCCACGCCGATACCGCCGGCGATCGCCAGCACGCCGACGATCGCACCGCCGACGGTCAGCTGCCGGCGGGCCCGCTCCTTCTTCGCCTGCCGCTCACGCTCGGCGCGCAGCCGCTCGCGGGCTGCCTGCTTGTTGGCCTGGCTGTTGCGGTTGCTCATGACTGTTCCTGCTCCGTGGAGTCCGTGGGTGGGGTGCCTGCCGTCGAAGGCGTACGCACGCGAAGTACGGGCGTACGCGCGCTGCGCGGGCCGGGTGCGAGCACCGGGCGGTCACGCAGCGAGCGCGCAGGGCGGCCCACGGCGTACGACGCAGTGCACCAGCAGAGGGGCGGTCCGCGCCGGGCGGCCGGCCCGGACGGGCACCGGCCCGGGGCGGCGCGGGGCGGCCACGGCGCCGATGACCGCGACGGCGATCAGCAGCGGGCGGAAGGCGAAGCCGGCCACCGCGCCCAGCACCTGGGTCAGCGCCGCCTCGCCGCGGCGCAGCCAGCCGGCCGCCAGCAGCCCTATCGCCAGATGCGCGGCGAGCAGCAGCAGGCCGGTCGTGGCCGGTGCGGCGCCGTCCTCGGACAGCCGCGTCAGGGGGCCGCCGACCTGGCTGCCGCAGAGCAGATCCACGCCCAGGGAGCGCAGCGGGCCGGCCACCGGGCCGCCCGCCCCGCCGTAGCAGGTGTGCTGGCCGAGGCTGAAGACCAGGTCGGCGGCGAGTTCCAGGGGGACCAGCAGCGCCGCGATCCGTCCGTAGCCGCGCTCCCGGCCGGCCAGCGCGTAGGCGAGCGTGAAGACGGCGGCGGAGAGCGCGGCGACGGTGGTCAGCGGCAGCGGCATACGGGACAGCAGCACATGGGATGCCGCGGACAGCGTCACGCACAGCGCCGTGAAGAGCGCCGCGCGCAGTGCCCGCAGGTGTGCCGCCGAGATGTCCATTGCTGCCGAGTGTGCCATGGGCCGGGATAAGTGGCGCCTAAGGGTGATCTAAGTCGCACATACCGGAAAAATCGGTGGGTACGGGACCCGTCGCTCGGGCCCTCGGGCGCCCGCCCCTTACAGGCCGGGGATCCGGCCGTTGCGGAAGAGGTCGACGAAGATCTGGTGGTCGGCGCGGGCCCGGGCCCCGTAGGAGTGCGCGAAGTCCACCAGCAGCGCCGCGAAGCCGTCCTCGTCGGCCGCGATGGCCGCGTCGATGGCCCGCTCGGTCGAGAACGGCACCAGGGAGTGGCCGCTCTCGTCGTCCGCCGCGGCGTGCATCGTGGCCGTCGCCCGGCCCAGGTCGGCGACGACCGCGGCGATCTCCTCCGGGTCGTCGATGTCCGACCAGTCCAGATCGACCGCGTACGGCGAGATCTCGGCGACCAGCTGGCCCGCGCCGTCCAGCTCGGTCCAGCCCAGCCACGGGTCGGCGTGGTCCTGAAGGGCCCGCTGCGAGATGACCGTGCGGTGGCCCTCGTGCTGGAAATAGGAGCGGACCGCGGGGTCGGTGACGTGCCGGGAGACGGCCGGGGTCTGCGCCTGCTTCATGTAGATCACCACATCGTTCTCCAGGGCGTCGCTGTTGCCCTCCAGAAGGATGTTGTACGACGGCAGGCCCGCCGAGCCGATGCCGATGCCGCGCCGGCCCACCACGTCCTTGACCCGGTAGGAGTCCGGGCGGTCCAGGCTCGACTCCGGCAGCGTCTCCAGATAGCCGTCGAAGGCGGCGAGGACCTTGTAGCGGGTCGCCGCGTCCAGCTCGACGCTGCCGCCGCCGGGGGAGAAGCGGCGTTCAAAGTCGCGGATCTCGGTCATCGACTCCAGCAGCTGGAACCGGGTCAGCGCGCGGGCGTCGCGCAGCGCGTCCAGCAGCGGGCCGTCGGCGGTGTCCAGCGTGAAGGGCGGCAGCTCCTCCTTGTCGGAGTTCTTGGCCCGTGAGGCCAGCGCGTGGATCCGCTCGCGGTAGGCGGCGGCGTAGGTGCGCACCAGGTCGGTGATCTGCTCGTCGCTGAGCGCCTTGGCGTAGCCGAGCAGCGCGACCGAGGCGGCGAACCGCTTGAGGTCCCAGGTGAAGGGGCCGACGTAGGCCTCGTCGAAGTCGTTGACGTTGAAGATCAGCCGGCCGGTGGCGTCCATATAGGTGCCGAAGTTCTCGGCGTGCAGATCGCCGTGGATCCACACCCGGCCGGTCCGCTCGTCCAGATACGGGCCGCCGTCCCCGCCGCCGTCCCGGGCGGCCAGCGCCTCCAGGTCCCGGTAGAACAGGCACGCCGTGCCCCGGTAGAAGGCGAAGGCGGAGGCGGCCATCTTCCGGAATTTCACGCGGAAGGCCGCGGGGTCGGCGGCGAGCAGCTCTCCGAAGGCGGTGTCGAAGACGGCGAGGATCTCCTCGCCGCGCTGCGCGGCGTCCTGCGCCGGGGCGTGCTGGGACGGCATCGCTGGGTGCCTCCTGAGGTGCGGAAAAATGGTACGAGCGTCGTGACCGATCCGCGGCACGGACGGTGGCGCGGATCTGTCGGTGACAACGGGCGGGAAGGTGTTCGAGTGCCCGTCGACAACGGGTGAGGGTACGCCTGGGGCGCCCGCGATTGTCAGCGGGGAGCCGTAGACTTCGAGATCGTCGAATCCTCCCCGGTCGACACGGGGAGGTGCCCCCGTCCTCAACCGTTTCCCGGAGGTCCTCCGCCGTGGCAGCCTCGTCCAGGCCCCCGTTCACGCACCTGCACGTCCACACCCAGTACTCGCTGCTGGACGGTGCGGCGCGGCTGTCGGACATGTTCAAGGCGGCCAACGAGATGGGCATGACGCACATCGCGATGTCCGACCACGGCAACCTCCACGGCGCCTACGACTTCTTCCACTCGGCGCAGAAGGCCGGGGTGACGCCGATCATCGGCATCGAGGCGTATGTCGCCCCCGAGTCGCGGCGCAACAAGCGCAAGATCCAGTGGGGCCAGCCGCACCAGAAGCGCGACGACGTCTCCGGTTCCGGTGGTTACACGCACAAGACGATCTGGGCGGCGAACAAGACCGGTCTGCACAACCTCTTCCGGCTCTCCTCGGACGCCTACGCCGAGGGCTGGCTGCAGAAGTGGCCGCGGATGGACAAGGAGACCATCGCCCAGTGGTCGGAGGGCCTGATCGCCTCCACCGGCTGCCCGTCCGGTGAGCTCCAGACCCGGCTGCGGCTGGGCCAGTACGAGGAGGCGCGCAAGGCCGCGGGCGAGTATCAGGACATCTTCGGCAAGGACCGGTACTTCCTGGAGCTGATGGACCACGGCATCGAGATCGAGCGCCGGGTCCGCGACGACCTGCTGAAGATCGGCAAGGAGCTCGGCATCCCGCCGCTGGTCACCAACGACTCGCACTACACCTACGCGCACGAGTCCGTCGCGCACGACGCCCTGCTGTGCATCCAGACCGGCAAGAACCTCTCGGACCCGGACCGCTTCCGCTTCGACGGCACCGGCTACTACCTGAAGTCCACGGACGAGATGTACGCCATCGACTCCTCGGACGCCTGGCAGGAGGGCTGCCGCAACACGCTCCTGGTGGCCGAGCAGGTCGACACGACCGGCATGTTCGAGAAGCGCGACCTGATGCCGAAGTTCGACATCCCGGAGGGCTTCACCGAAGTCACCTGGTTCCAGGAGGAGGTCCGGGTCGGCATGAACCGCCGCTACCCGGACGGTGTCCCCGAGGACCGGCAGAAGCAGGCCGAGTACGAGATGGACATCATCATCCAGATGGGGTTCCCGGGGTACTTCCTCGTGGTCGCCGACTTCATCATGTGGGCCAAGAACAACGGCATCGCGGTCGGTCCGGGGCGAGGCTCCGCGGCAGGATCGATCGTCGCGTACGCCATGGGCATCACCGACCTCGACCCGATCACCCACGGACTGATCTTCGAGCGGTTCCTCAACCCCGAGCGCGTCTCCATGCCCGATGTCGACATCGACTTCGACGAGCGCAGGCGCGTCGAAGTGATCAGGTACGTGACGGAGAAGTACGGCGCCGACAAGGTCGCCATGATCGGCACGTACGGAAAGATCAAGGCGAAGAACGCCATCAAGGACTCCGCGCGCGTCCTCGGATATCCGTACGCGATGGGCGACCGCCTCACCAAGGCGATGCCCGCCGACGTCCTGGGCAAGGGCATCGACCTCTCCGGCATCACCGACCCCAAGCACCCGCGCTACAGCGAGGCGGGCGAGATCCGGGGGATGTACGAGAACGAGCCGGACGTGAAGAAGGTCATCGACACCGCCAAGGGTGTGGAGGGCCTGGTCCGGCAGATGGGTGTGCACGCGGCCGGCGTGATCATGTCCAGCGAGCCGATCGTCGACCACGCCCCGCTCTGGACGCGGCACACCGACGGCGTGACCATCACGCAGTGGGACTACCCCCAGTGCGAGTCGCTCGGCCTGCTCAAGATGGACTTCCTGGGCCTGCGAAACCTCACCATCATGGACGACGCCGTCAAGATGGTGAAGGCCAACAAGGGCATCGACCTGGAGATGCTCTCGCTCCCGCTCGACGACCCGAAGACCTTCGAGCTGCTCTGCCGCGGTGACACGCTCGGCGTCTTCCAGTTCGACGGCGGCCCGATGCGCTCCCTGCTGCGCCAGATGCAGCCCGACAACTTCGAGGACATTTCCGCCGTCTCGGCCCTGTACCGGCCGGGCCCGATGGGCATGAACTCGCACACGAACTACGCCGAGCGCAAGAACGGCCGCCAGGAGATCACGCCGATCCACCCGGAGCTCGAAGAGCCCCTGAAGGAGACGCTGGGCCTGACCTACGGCCTCATCGTGTACCAGGAGCAGGTGCAGAAGGCCGCGCAGATCATCGCCGGCTACTCGCTCGGCGAAGCCGACATCCTGCGCCGCGTGATGGGCAAGAAGAAGCCCGAGGAGCTGGAGAAGAACTTCGTCCTCTTCCAGGCGGGCGCCCGGAAGAACGGCTACTCCGACGCCGCGATCCAGGCCCTGTGGGACGTCCTGGTCCCGTTCGCCGGCTACGCCTTCAACAAGGCGCACTCCTCCGCGTACGGCCTGGTCACGTACTGGACCGCCTACCTCAAGGCCAACTACCCCGCCGAGTACATGTCCGCGCTGCTGACCTCCGTGCGCGACGACAAGGACAAGTCGGCGGTCTATCTGAACGAGTGCCGGCGCATGGGCATCAAGGTGCTGCCGCCGAACGTCAACGAGTCCGAGGCGAACTTCGCCGCCCAGGGCGACGACGTGATCCTCTTCGGCCTCACCGCGGTCCGCAACGTCGGCCAGAACGTCGTCGAGTCGATCATCCGCTGCCGCAAGGCCAAGGGGAAGTACGCCTCCTTCCCCGACTACCTCGACAAGGTCGACGCGGTGGTCTGCAACAAGCGCACCACCGAATCGCTGATCAAGGCCGGCGCGTTCGACGAGATGGGCCACACCCGCAAGGGCCTGACGGCGCACTACGAATCGATGATCGACAACGTCGTCCAGGTCAAGCGCAAGGAGGCCGAGGGGCAGTTCGACCTCTTCGGCGGCATGGGCGACGACAGCGCGGACGACGGTCCGGGCTTCGGCCTGGACGTGGAGTTCTCGGACGTGGAGTGGGACAAGACCTACCTCCTCGCCCAGGAGCGCGAGATGCTCGGCCTCTACGTCTCCGACCACCCGCTCTTCGGTCTGGAGCATGTGCTGTCCGACAAGGCCGACGCCGCCATCGCCCAGCTCACCGGCGGCGACTACTCCGACGGCTCCATCGTCACCATCGGCGGCATCATCTCCGGCCTGCAGCGCAAGATGACCAAGCAGGGCAACGCCTGGGCGATCGCCACCGTCGAGGACCTGGCCGGCTCCATCGACTGCATGTTCTTCCCCGCGACCTACCAGCTGGTGTCCACCCAACTCGTCGAGGACACCGTGGTGTTCGTCAAGGGGCGGCTCGACAAGCGCGAGGACATCCCGCGGCTGGTCGCCATGGAGATGATGGTCCCCGACCTCTCCGAGGCGGGCGCCAACGCCCCGGTGACGATCACCATCCCGACGGTGAAGGTCACCCCGCCGATGGTCGAGAAGCTCGGCGAGGTGCTCAGCAGCCACCGCGGCTCCACGGAGGTGCGGATCAAGCTGCAGGGGGCGCGCAAGACCACGGTGCTGCGACTGGACCGGCACCGCGTCACACCGGACCCGTCGCTCTTCGGTGACCTCAAGGTGCTGCTCGGACCGTCCTGCCTGGCGGGCTGAGTCCGCGGCGGGCCGCCGGTCCGCGCTGCCCCGAGGGGCGCGTCCGCAGTGGACGCGCCCCTCAACTCATCTGCGGCATAGGTCAGTTGTGGCCGAAGCGCCGCTCGCGGTTCTTGCGGGCCAGGTCTCCGGGCGTCGCCGAGGTGGACTTCGACTGGGCCTCCATGGCCGACTGCTGGGCCTGCTGCTGGCCGCGTTCCGCCGCGGATGCCGACTTCTGCTGACTGCGGTTCTGCTTCTTGTCCTTGGCCATGACCATTGCCTCCTGAGGGGGAATCTGGGATCGGGGCCGGGACCAGACTTACATGCCGGACAGAAGCCTGCATTTCGGGCAATTACCCTCTGTAATACGCGCGATCACGCGCTGTGCTCAAGATCCTCGCCGAATCCGCCACGCCGATGATCGAGTTCGGGCTGATAACCCCCGTACGGTCGGGCAGACTCGAAGGAAAGCCGAAGGAAGACTCGCGCCACGTGCCGAGCCGGGGGGCGACCGGACTTTCAGCACCTCAGGGAAGAGGGTGGAACGTGGATCGCTGCGTCGTGCTGGTGGACGCCGGGTACTTGCTCGGCGCCGCCGCGAGTCTGCTCGCCGGAGAGCCCGTCCGTTCCCGGATCACCGTCGATCACGCCGCCCTCATCCAGGGCCTGCGCCAGCGCGCGGAGGCGGACACCGAGCGCCCGCTGCTGCGGATCTACTGGTTCGACGGCGCCCCCGACCGGGTCCCGCAGCCCGAGCACCGCAAACTGCGCGTGATGTCCCGGGTCACCGTCCGGCTGGGCGCCCTGACCCGAAGCGACGGCCGCTGGGCGCAGAAGGGCGTGGACGCCGCCATGCACGCCGAGCTGACCGAGCTGGCCCGCAACCGCGCCTGCTCCGACATCGTCCTGGTCACCGGCGACGGCGATCTGCTGCCCGGACTGATGTCGGCCAAGGAGCACGGCGTCGCCGTCCATCTGTGGGCCGTCCAGGCCGCCGACGGCGACTACAACCAGTCCGAGGACCTGGTCGCCGAGGCCGACGAGCGGCGGGTGCTGGACCGCACCTGGATCACCCGCGCGGTGCGCGCCAAGGAACTCGGCGGCCCCTGCGCACCGCCGCCCGCCCCCCGCCCCGAGATCGCCGCCATCCTCTCCGCGCCGCTGCCCGAGTCCGCGGTCGCGGCCGCCGCGGCCGCCGCCGCGGACCCGGAGACCTCCGACCGCACGCACGAGCACAACGGTTCCAACGGCGCGGCGCAGCCCGCGGCCGGCACCGACACAGGGCCGCGGACCGACGACGAGCCGGACGCCGCCGCCGGGCGGGGCGGCGTCCCCACCCCCAAGGACCTGGCCGGGCTCGGCCGGGACCGCGCCGCCGGCCAGCAGCCCCCGCCCGCCGCCGGCGCCACCCTGCGCTGGTCGTCCGACAAGGGCTGGGTCGAGCGCGGCGGCCCGGTCGGCGAACCCTCCGAGACCGCCGGCCTGCCCACCCTCGCCCAGCTCACCAGCGCCGAACAGCGCTGGGCCGACCGCGAGGAGGACATCACCGCCGTCAGCGGCGACCCCTTCGAGGTCGGCCAGGTCTTCGCCCGCCGCTGGACCGACCGGCTCTCCGACACCGCGCATCTGCAGCAGCTGTCGACGGAGTACCCGCGCATCCCGCACCGCATCGACGGCGAACTGCTGCGCTACGCCGCCCGGTTCGGGCTGCTCGCCCACAAGGACGACCAGATCGACGAGCACGACCGCTACGCCATCCGGGCCGGATTCTGGCGCGAGGTCGATCTGCGGACGGCCGCCGAACACGCCCCGGCCGGTGACTGACGGCCCCCGCCCGCCGCATGCCGGCTCGCCCCCGGAGCCCCGCGGGCCGGTGGCGGGCCGGGGACGCGTACCCTCGTAGCTCGTGAGGACGGGCGCAAAACAGGCGGAGCGCGGCGGGCCGGTGTGCGCCGTGCGGGACCTGGTCAAGACGTACCCCGCGGTGCGTGGGCGCCGCGGGGCGGCACAGGCACCCGCCGTACGGGCCAACGACGGCATCACCCTGGACGTGCGCCGCGGCGAGATCTTCGGGCTGCTGGGCCCCAACGGCGCCGGCAAGTCCACCCTGGTCCGCCAGCTGACCGGACTGCTGCGCCCGGACTCCGGCAGCATCGCCGTACTCGGCCACGACCTGGTGCGCCACCCGGAGCGGGCCGCCCGGCTGCTCGGCTACCTGGGGCAGGAGTCCACCGCCCTGGACGAGATGACGGTCGCCCTCGCCGTGGAGACCACCGGCCGGCTGCGCGGCCTCGGGTCGCGCGAGGCGCGCGCCGAGCGGGACGCGGTGACCGACGAGCTGGGCCTGGCGGACATCGCCGGCCGGGCGCTGAAGAAGCTCTCCGGCGGTCAGCGGCGGCTGGCCTGCGTCGCCACCGCGCTGATCGGCGAGCGGCCGCTGCTGGTGCTGGACGAGCCGACCACCGGTATGGACCCGGTCGCGCGGCGCGCCGTATGGGCCGCGGTGGACCGGCGCCGGGCCGAGCGGGGCGTCACGGTGGTGCTGGTGACCCACAACGTCCTGGAGGCCGAGAGCGTGCTCGACCGGGTCGCGGTGATCGACCGGGGCCGGGTCATCGCCTGCGACACGCCAGGCGGACTGAAGGACATGGTCAGCGACGAGGTGCGGCTGGAGCTGGTCTGGCGCGACCGCCCGCCGCTGGACGTCCCCGAGGTCGCCGCCCTCGAAGCCGGCGCCCGTGTCTCCGGCCGCCGCTGGACCCTCCGCCTCCCCGCCGACCGGGCCCGCTCCGCGGTGGCCGAGGTCACCGCGGGGCCCGCCTTCGCGGCCCTCGACGACTTCACCCTCGCCACGCCGAGCCTGGAGGACGTGTATCTGGCGCTCGGCGGGCGCGGCGAGGGGCTGGTCAAGGCGTGAGCGGGTGGATCGGGGCGCGGGGGCGCGGCGGACGTGTCAAGTGCTGCGAGGGCAGCGAGGAAGGCCGGGTGGCAGCGTGAGTACGGTTCCCGCGCAGGCGGTGGCCGGGGCGGTGACGGGCGCCGGGGCGTGGTCCGAGGACGGGGCCGCCCCGCTGGCGCCGCGCGCCCGCCTGCTGCCCGCGCTCGGCGCCGTCTACCGCGCCCAGCTCTCCCGGGCCCGGGTCGCACGGATCCCGCTGCTGTTCGTCGCGACCTTCCAGTCCATCGGGATCATGGTCCTGCTGCGCGGGGTGGTCGACGACGGCGAGGCGGCGCGGTCGGTGGTCTCCGGCTCCAGCGTGCTGGTCGTCGCCTTCGTGGCGCTCAACCTGCTCGCCCAGTACTTCGGCCAGCTGCGGGCCGGCGGCGGGCTCGACCACTACGCGACGCTGCCGGTCCCACCGGCCGCCGTGGTGCTCGGCGCGGCCGCCGCCTACGCCTCCTTCACCGTCCCGGGGACGATCGTCACCGCCGTCACCGGCTGTGTGCTCTTCCAGCTGCCGATGGCCAACCTGTGGGTGCTGGCCGCCGTGCTCCCGCTCGCCGGGGCCGCGCTGGCCGGCCTCGGCGCGGCCCTCGGACTGCTTGCGCCGCGCCCCGAACTCGCCACGCTCTGCGGTCAGTTGGGCATGTCGGCGGCGCTGCTGCTGGGGGTGCTGCCGGCCGAGCGGATGCCCGAGGTGATCGGCTGGGCCCGCGATCTGCTGCCCTCGACCTACGGTGTGGAGGCGCTGGCCCGCAGCTTCGACGCCCACCCCGACTGGGTGGCGGTCGTCGCCGACCTGGGCGTCTGCGCGGCCGTCGGCGTGCTCTCGCTGGCCATCGCGACCTGGGCGTACCGCAGGGCGGCGGCCCGATGACCGCAGCCGGCGCCCCGAACGGGCGTCCTGCCGCCGGGCCCCAGGGCCCCACCTGGCACGATGACGGGGTGACCGCACCGCTGACGCCTTCCGACAACCAACCGCCCGAAGAGCCGCAGTACCCGCAGGCCGCGCCCGCGGCCCCGGCCGGCCATGACGGCCCGGCGCACCCCGAGCTGCCGCGCGAGCTGCGCGAGGGCGCGGTGATCGCGATCCTGGTCGCGGTGAGCGGCGTGCTGCTCGGCGTGCTGTGGAACTGGCTCGCGCCGCATGTCCCGCTGATCGCGGACGCCCGCAACGTCTATCTGAAGAACACCGAGGGCGAGGAGGCGATCGGCGCGGACGGCACCTTCGTGCTGCTCTCGCTGGGATTCGGTGTGCTCACCGCGGCCGTGGTCTTCCTCTTCCGCCGGCGCGGCGGCATCCCGCTGGTCGTGGCGCTGGTACTGGGCGGGCTGCTGGGCGCGGCGGTGGGCTGGGTGACCGGCATGTGGCTGGGCCCCACCCCCGACGTGGTCGCGCACGCCAAGCAGGCCGGCCCCGGTGTGGTCTTCGACGGCCCGCTGCGGCTGCAGTCGAAGGGCGCGCTGCTGGCCTGGCCGATCGCCGCCATGGTCACGCAGCTGGCGCTGACCGGGCTCTTCGGCCCCCGCGACCCCGAGCCGCAGGTGCCGGACTGGTCCGGGAGCCATGACCACCACGGGCCGCACGATCACCACGCACCGGACGACCAGCGCGCCCCGCACGATCAGCACACACCGCACGGCCACCACGGGCAGCAGCCGCCGACCGCGACCTGACCGGCGCGCGGCACCACCGTCGGCGGCCGGGTCCACCGGCCGCCCCGCGGCCCCTCAGCCGCGCGCGATCGGCGCCACCCGGGCCCCGGTCAGCGCCACCAGGTCCGCCGGCGCCAGCTCGACCTCCAGCCCCCGGCGCCCCGCCGAGACGCACACCGTCGGGCGGCCCTCGGCCGAGGCGTCCACGACCGTACGCAGCCGCTTGCGCTGCCCCAGCGGCGAGATCCCGCCGAGGACATAGCCGGTGCTGCGCTCGGCCGCCGCCGGATCGGCCATCGCGGCCTTCTTGCCGCCCACCGCGGCCGCCAGTGCCTTGAGGTCCAAGGACCCCGACACCGGCACCACGGCGACCGTCAGGGTGCCGTCGACATCCGCCAGCAGCGTCTTGAACACCTGGTCGGCGGGGACACCGAGGGCCTCGGCGGCCTCCTCGCCGTACGAGGGAGCGGCCGGATCGTGCTCGTAGGCGTGCACCGTGAAGGGGACACCGGACGCGGTGAGGGCCACCGTCGCGGGCGTCCCACCGGACTTCCTGGACTTCTTCGCCACCGTCTTCGGGCCTTATGTCAGTTCGGGCTGGTCGGCTGCCTGGTCAGATCCACGGCCGGCAGCGACGGGAGCTTACCGAGCAGCGCCGACTCCTGGCGAAGGAGTTTCAGCTCCTGCCCCAGCCGGGTGGCGGTGTCGGGCGCCTCCAGCAGCAGCTGCTTGGCGGGGACGTCCAGCACGGCCGCCGCCGCGACGAGGTAGGACAGCACGGACGGATCGGCCGGCAGGTCCTGCCCGCTCGACAGGGTCCGCTCGTTCGCCCAGGCCAGCCGCTTCTGATACGTCCGAAAGGCCCGTACGACCCCGGAGGCGAGCGCGCCCGCGCCCTCCCCCTGGCTCTCTTCGAGCTCCTCCAGCTCGCCGGTCAGATACGGCCCGGAGGCGTCCACCGACAGCAGCCGGAAGCGGGTCGTGCCGGTGGCCAGGACCTCGTAGCCGGTGTCGTCGGCGGACGACTTCTCCCGGATGGTCGCCGCGTCCGCGACGCAGCCCACCGAGTGGAACGCCTGCAGCGGGTCGTCCCCGAAGCCCGCCGCGGGGCCGCCCTCGGACGGCAGCGTGGTGTCCGGCATGCCCTGGGCGGTGGGCGCCACCTCCCGGCCGTCCCGGATCGCGATCACCGCGAAGCGGCGGTCGTCCTCGGGCACCGCGCTCAGATCGCGCATCATCGCCCGATACCGCGCCTCGAAGACGTTCAGCGGGAGCACGAGTCCCGGGAACAGCACCGAGTTCAACGGGAAGAGGGGGAGGCGCATGGAGGTCACGCGCTGAAGCCTAGCCGCCCGTGTTTCCGGCCCTTCGGCCGTGGTGCTCTCTCGCCGCCCGCGGCCGGCTACTGCCGCCTCAGCAGCCGCGACGCGCCCGCCGCCACCGTCGTCGCCAGGACCCAGCCGGCGAGGATCAGTACGGCCGCGGCCCACTGGGCGGTGCCGCCGGGTTTCCAGGCGGCGTCCTGGTTGAGGTCGATCACGGGCAGCAGGAGGTCGAGGGCGTAGAGGTAGGGGTTCCAGGGGGGTGCCTCGCCCGCCTTGAGGGGCGGCGGCGGGGACATCGAGAAGTAGACCGTGCCGATCGCCCACAGGATGGCCATCCACACCGCGGCCCGCCCGGGGCGGTAGCCGTACGCCACCGTCCAGTCCTGGAGGAAGCCCCATGCCTTCGCCGCCAGCGGCAGCGTCTCGCGGCGCCGCCGCTGCTTGGCCAGCAGCACCTCACGGGCATCGGAGTCCTCACCGCTGCGGCGCAGCGAGGTGGCGAGCATCTCGTACGGCTCGGGCGCGTACTCGGGGGTCGCCGCGGCCACCCACTGCAGCCGCTGCGCGAGCGGGAAGTGGCCGCGCGGGATCAGCGTCTCGTAGGCGAAGCCGGCCATCCACAGCCCGCCGAGCCCCGGCCAGCTCGCCGACTTGTCGACGAGGTTGACGACCCGGGCGCCGGAGAGGATGACCCGGCCGCGCTGCGGCCGCTCACCGAGGAAGCGCAGCTCGGGGGTCTGGATGCGGCGCAGCGAGAGTTCCTGGTCGGACTCCATGATGAAGCGGGCGTGCTCGAAGTCCACGGCGTCGCCGAAGCGGCCGTCGTCCAGCCGCATCCCGCCCTCGCACTCGAAGCGCTGCATACGGGTGCCCCGCGAGGGGGTGTGCGCAATGCCGTAGGGGGGAGTGGCGCTGCTGGAGAAGGGGGAGTTGGCCAGGCCCGCGGCGGTCAGGTAGAGGGTGCGCTCGACGGTGAGCTGGGGGGCGTTCAGCGCCCGGCGGCCGAAGGGGTTGCTCAGATGGCTGCCGCGCAGGCTCATCGACACGCCGATCGTGGCGCCGCGCAGCGACAGCTCGCCGTAGGACTCCAGCATCTCGGCCTGGAGGTCCTGGGTGACGGTCAGCCCGTCCGCCATGATCGACCGGCCCTGGCGGTCCTTGTGCACCACGGTCTGGTTCAGCATCAGGTCGGTGCCTATGTGCGCGTCGGTGAGGCGGACGCCGGACTGCACCACGCAGCGCGGCAGATGCAGGTCGCCCTCGGTGTGCAGCCGGGCCGCCTCCAGCCGGGGTATCGCGCAGTTCACCATCCGCAGGGTGGTGAAGCGGCTCTCCGGCAGCACCACCTCGGCCTCGAAGCGGCAGTCCCGCAGCTCCACGAATGGCTCGATCGTGCCGCCCGCAACGTCGAGAGTGTCCGTGATGTACGCACCGGTGAGCTTGAGGGCCGACACCCGGCCCGGCTGCGCCGGCGGCCCGTCGAGCAGCAGCAGCGCCACGACCCGCGCCCGCACCCGGCGCTCCGGGCCCCACAGATGCTGCCCGTGCGGATCGTCGCGCACCGGGTCGCCGATGTGCAGATCGCAGGTGCTGCCGTTGCGGAATGCCTGCCACATGCTCCATTCCGCCGACGTCAGTCGCAGGTCGGCGGGCGCATCGCCGTCCCTGGGCTCGGTCACTGTGTCCCCCTTGCCATCCGTGGTGTGGCGCGACCTGTTCGGACGCACTTCGCGCGTGGTCTGCGCGCGGCACCGCACACGTCCCGCAGGTCTCCCCGTACGCCGCTACGTGGCCCTTGCCCGCCCGGTGACTGCTTGAACACGCGCGGTCAGGGCCAACTCCGGTCAACTTCACGAGGCCGGGCCACCGGACGTCCGGGACCCGCGTCGCTGTGTATCACTGAGTGATACGGCGGATCGGGCCAGGGATCGGGTCTGAGACACTGGGGAGGTGATCTCCCGAATCGATCTGCGCGGTGACGCCCTCCCCGAGGGTGGCGCCCTGCGCGACCTGCTGCCCCGTGCCGAGTTCGACGTGGAAGCCGCCCTGGAGAAGGTGCGGCCCATCTGCGAGGACGTACGCCATCGCGGCACCGCGGCGCTGATCGAGTACGCGCGGCGGTTCGACGGTGTCGAGATCGAGCGGGTGCGGGTGCCCGCCGAGGCCCTCAAGACCGCCCTGGAGGAGCTGGATCCGGCCGTCCGCGCCGCCCTGGAGGAGTCCATCCGGCGCGCCCGGATCGTCCACCGCGAGCAGCGCCGCAGCGACGTCACCACCAAGGTCGTCCCCGGCGGCACGGTCACCGAGCGCTGGGTCCCGGTCGAGCGGGTGGGGCTGTACGTACCGGGCGGCCGCTCGGTCTACCCCTCGTCCGTCGTGATGAACGTGGTCCCCGCCCAGGAGGCCGGCGTCGAGTCCCTGGCCGTGACCTCGCCGCCGCAGGCCGAGTTCGGCGGTCTGCCGCACCCGACGATCCTGGCGACCTGCGCACTGCTCGGCGTCGACGAGGTCTACGCCGCCGGCGGCGCCCAGGCCATCGCGATGTTCGCCTACGGCACGGCCGAGTGCCCGCCCGCCAACCTCGTCACCGGCCCCGGCAACATCTACGTCGCCGCGGCCAAGCGCCTGCTCAAGGGCCGGATCGGCATCGACTCCGAGGCCGGGCCCACCGAGATCGCGATCCTCGCGGACGACACCGCCGACCCCGCGCACATCGCCGCCGACCTGATCAGCCAGGCCGAGCACGACCCGATGGCCGCCGCCGTCCTGGTCACCGACTCGGTGGCGCTGGCGGAGAAGACCGAGCAGGAGCTGGCGCCGCAGATCGCGGCGACCCGGCACGTCGAGGACCGGATCGCCCCGGCCCTGGCCGGCCGGCAGTCCGCCATCGTCCTCGTCGACGGCATCGACGAGGGCCTGCGGGTCGTGGACGCCTACGGCGCCGAGCACCTGGAGGTCCAGACCGCCGACGCCGCCGCCGTCGCGGCCCGGGTCCGCAACGCCGGCGCGATCTTCGTCGGCCCGTACGCCCCGGTCTCGCTCGGCGACTACTGCGCCGGCTCCAACCACGTCCTTCCCACCGGCGGCTGCGCCTGCCACTCCTCGGGGCTCTCCGTGCAGTCCTTCCTGCGCGGCATCCATGTCGTGGACTACACCCGCGACGCACTGGCCGAGGTCGCCCACCATGTGGTGACCCTCGCCGAGGCCGAGGACCTCCCGGCCCACGGCGCGGCGATCAAGGCAAGGTTCGGCTGGAAGGTCCCCCAGAGCAAGTGAGCAGGCACGTGACCCGCATCGACGATCTCCCCATCCGGGACGAGCTGCGCGGCAAGTCCCCCTACGGCGCCCCGCAGCTGGACGTGCCGGTACGCCTGAACACCAACGAGAACCCCTACCCGCTGCCCGAGCCGCTGGTCGCCCGGATCGCCGAGCGGGTGACCGAGGCCGCCCGGCAGCTCAACCGCTACCCCGACCGGGACGCGGTCGAGCTGCGCACCGAGCTGGCCCGCTACCTCACCCGCACCGGCGGCCACGAGGTCGCCCAGGACCAGGTCTGGGCGGCCAACGGATCGAACGAGGTCATCCAGCAGCTGCTGCAGACCTTCGGCGGCCCCGGCCGCTCGGCCCTCGGCTTCGAGCCCTCGTACTCCATGCACGCCCTGATCTCGCGCGGCACGGGCACGGAGTGGATCTCCGGCCCGCGCAACGACGACTTCACCATCGACCTGGCGGCGGCCCGCGAGGCCATCGCCGAGCGCCGGCCCGACGTGGTCTTCGTCTGCTCGCCCAACAACCCCACCGGCACCGCCGTCGAGGCGGAGACGGTGCTGGCGCTGTACGAGGCGGCGCAGGCCGCCAAGGCGGACAGCGCCGGGGCGCTGGTGGTGGTCGACGAGGCATACGGCGAGTTCAGCCACCGGCCCTCGCTGCTGCCGCTGATCGAGGGGCGGCCGAATCTGGTGGTCTCGCGGACCATGTCCAAGGCGTTCGGCGCCGCCGGGCTGCGGCTGGGCTATCTGGCCGCCGACCCGGCCGTGGTCGACGCCGTCCAGCTCGTCCGCCTGCCGTACCACCTGTCGTCGGTCACCCAGGCCACCGCGCTGGCCGCGCTGGAGCACACCGATACGCTCCTGAAGTACGTCGAGCAGCTCAAGGCCGAACGGGACCGCCTGGTCACCGAGCTGCGGGCGATCGGCTGCGAGGTCACCGCCTCCGACGCCAACTTCGTGCAGTTCGGCCGATTCGAGGACGCCCACGCCGCCTGGCGGGCGATCCTCGACCAGGGCGTACTGGTCCGTGACAACGGCGTACCGGGCTGGCTGCGGGTCACCGCCGGCACCCCGGCCGAGAACGACGCGTTCCTCGACGCGGTTCGCACGCTGTTCAAAGAACGCAGCTTGAAGGAGAACGAGCGATGACCCGCGTAGGACGCGTGGAGCGCACAACGAAGGAAACGTCCGTGCTCGTCGAGATCGACCTCGACGGCCGGGGCGAGGTCGATGTCGCCACCGGCGTCGGCTTCTACGACCACATGCTCGACCAGCTCGGCCGGCACGGCCTGTTCGACCTCAAGGTCAAGACCGACGGCGATCTGCACATCGACACCCACCACACGATCGAGGACACCGCCCTCGCGCTGGGCGCCGCCTTCAAGCAGGCCCTCGGCGACAAGACCGGCATCTACCGCTTCGGCAACTGCACCGTCCCGCTGGACGAGTCGCTCGCCCAGGTGACCGTCGACCTCTCCGGCCGCCCGTACCTGGTGCACACCGAACCGGAGAACATGGCGCCGATGATCGGCAGCTACGACACGACGATGACCCGGCACATCTTCGAGTCCTTCGTCGCGCAGGCCCAGATAGCGCTGCACATCCACGTGCCCTACGGCCGCAACGCCCACCACATCGTGGAGTGCCAGTTCAAGGCGCTGGCCCGGGCCCTGCGCTACGCCAGCGAGCGCGACCCGCGCGCCGCGGGCATCATCCCGTCCACCAAGGGAGCGCTGTAGCCCCGTGAACGGCATGTCCACCGCCTTCATCCTCGTCGGACTGTTCCTCCTCGGCGGCGTCTACTCCTTCTGGAAGCAGCAGCTGCCCAAGAGCCTGATCGTGCTGCTGTCCGTCGGCTCGGCGATGTGCCTGGCCGCCGGTGTGCTGCGGCTGGGGGTGTGGAGTTGACCGCCGCCGCACCCCGTAAGAAGGTCGTCGTCTTCGACTACGGCTTCGGCAACGTCCGCTCCGCCGAGCGCGCCCTGGCGCACGTCGGCGCCGACGTGGAGATCACCCGGGACTTCGACCGGGCGATGAACGCCGAGGGGCTGCTGGTCCCCGGCGTCGGCGCGTTCGCCGCCTGCATGCGCGGACTGCGCGAGGCCCGCGGCGACTGGGTCGTCGGCCGCAGGCTGGCCGGCGGCCGCCCCGTGATGGGCATCTGCGTCGGCATGCAGATCCTCTTCGGCCGGGGCATCGAGCACGGTGTGGAGACCGAGGGCCTGGACGAGTGGCCCGGCACGGTCGGCCCGCTGAAGGCCGACGTCGTCCCGCACATGGGCTGGAACACCGTCGACGCCCCCGAGGGCTCGCAGCTGTTCGCCGGTCTGCCCGCCGACGCCCGCTACTACTTCGTGCACTCCTACGCGGTGCACGACTGGGAGCTGGAGGTCGGCAACCCGCACCTCGCCGCCCCGAAGGTCACCTGGGCCACGCACGGCGAGCCGTTCGTGGCCGCCGTCGAGAACGGCCCGCTGTGGGCCACCCAGTTCCACCCCGAGAAGTCCGGCGACGCCGGCGCCCAGCTCCTGACCAACTGGATCAACACCCTGTGAGCCCCCAGATGCCGAAGCTTGAACTCCTTCCCGCCGTCGACGTCCGCGACGGCCAGGCCGTCCGCCTGGTCCACGGCGAGTCCGGCTCCGAGACCTCCTACGGCGACCCGCTCCAGGCGGCCCTCGCCTGGCAGCGGGCCGGCGCCGAGTGGCTGCACCTGGTCGACCTCGACGCGGCCTTCGGCACCGGCGACAACCGCGCGCAGATCGCCGAGGTCGCCCGCTCCATGGATATCAAGGTCGAGCTGTCCGGCGGCATCCGCGACGACGACTCGCTGGCCGCCGCCCTGGCCACCGGCTGCACCCGCGTCAACATCGGCACCGCGGCCCTGGAGGACCCCGAGTGGGTCGCCAAGATCATCGCCGAGTACGGCGACCGGATCGCGGTCGGCCTGGACGTGCGCGGCACGACGCTGCGCGGCCGCGGCTGGACCCGCGACGGCGGCGACCTCTACGAGACGCTGGCCCGCCTGGACTCCGAGGGCTGCGCCCGCTACGTCGTCACCGACATCAACAAGGACGGCACCCTCCAGGGCCCCAACCTCGACCTGCTGCGCAACGTCTGCGCCGCCACCGACCGCCCGGTCGTCGCCTCCGGCGGCGTCTCCTCCCTCGACGACCTGCGGGCGATCGCCTCGCTGGTGCCCGAGGGCGTGGAGGGCGCGATCGTCGGAAAGGCGCTCTACGCCAAGGCGTTCACGCTGGAGCAGGCCCTGGAGGCCGTGGCGACATGAGTGGCGTACGCCGCTTCACGGCCGGCGGCCCGCGGGCGGAGGACCCCTGGGCGGACGCCTTCGGCCGCTCCCGGGCGGTGGCGCTGCCCAACGGCCTGGTGCTGGTCTCCGGCTGCACGTCGGTCATCGACGGCCAGGTCGTCGCCGCCGACCCGTACGAGCAGGCGGTCACGGCCTTCCGGACCGCGCTGTCGGCACTGGAGCAGGTCGGCCTCGGCCGTGACGACGTCGTACGCACCCGCATGTACCTGACCCATGCCCGGGACGTGGACGAGGTCGGACGCGCTCACAAGGAGCTGTTCGACTCCGTCCGCCCCGCCGCATCCATGATCATCGTCTCCGGTTTCGTCGACCCGCGCCTGGTCGTCGAGGTCGAGCTGGAGGCGTACAGAGAGGCCCCCGCGTCATGACCCTGGCCGTACGAGTCATCCCCTGCCTGGACGTCGACAACGGCCGGGTCGTCAAGGGCGTCAACTTCCAGAACCTCAGGGACGCCGGCGACCCCGTCGAAATGGCGAAGATCTACGGTGAGGAGGGCGCCGACGAGCTGACCTTCCTCGACATCACCGCCTCCTCCGGCAACCGCGAGACCACCTACGACGTGGTCCGCCGCACCGCCGAGCAGGTCTTCATCCCGCTCACCGTCGGCGGCGGCGTCCGCACCCCCGACGACGTCGACAGGCTGCTGCGCGCGGGCGCCGACAAGGTCGGCGTCAACACCGCCGCCATCGCCCGCCCCGACGTGATCCGCGAGATCGCCGAGCGCTTCGGGCGCCAGGTCCTGGTGCTGTCCGTCGACGCCCGCCGCACCGAAGCCGGCACCCCGTCCGGATTCGAGGTCACCACCCACGGCGGCCGCCGCGGCACCGGCATCGACGCCGTCGAATGGGCCCACCGCGCCGCCGAGCTGGGCGCCGGCGAGATCCTGCTGAACTCCATGGACGCCGACGGCACCAAGGACGGCTACGACGTCGAGATGATCGAGGCCGTCCGCAAGCACGTCACCGTCCCGGTGATCGCGTCGGGCGGCGCCGGGAAGCTCGCCGACTTCGCCCCGGCCGTCGCCGCCGGCGCCGACGCGGTGCTGGCCGCCTCCGTCTTCCACTTCGGCGACCTGCGCATCCCGCAGGTCAAGGAGGCGCTGCGGGAGGCGGGGCACCCCGTCCGCTGAAGCACGCACGGCGCGGCCCGGGGGAGTACCCCCGGCCGCGCCCCGGTACCGCTCAGCGCCCCTTGCGCACCGCCCGGACGAACTCCCGGTTCATCTTGGTGATGCTGAACAGCGGAATGCCCTTGGGGCAGGCCGTGGCGCACTCACCGGCCAGCGTGCAGCCGCCGAAGCCCTCCTCGTCCATCTGCGCCACCATGTCCAGCACCCGGCTCTCCCGCTCGGGCGAACCCTGCGGCAGCACGTTGAGGTGGTTGACCTTCGCCGAGGTGAACAGCATCGCCGCGCCGTTCGGGCAGGCCGCCACGCACGCGCCGCAGCCGATGCACTCGGCGTGCTCGAAGGCGAAGTCGGCGTCCGGCTTGGGCACGGGCGTCGCATGCGCCTCGGGCGCGGCGCCGGTCGGCGCGGTGATGTAGCCGCCGGCCTGGATGATGCGGTCGAAGGCCGTGCGGTCGACGACCAGGTCCTTGACGACCGGGAAGGCGGCGGCCCGCCACGGCTCGATGTCGATCGTGTCGCCGTCCTTGAAGGACCGCATGTGCAGCTGGCAGGTGGTGGTGCGCTCGGGGCCGTGCGCGTCGCCGTTGATGACCAGCGAGCAGGCGCCGCAGATCCCCTCGCGGCAGTCGTGGTCGAAGGCGACCGGGTCGTCGCCCTTGAGGATCAGCTCCTCGTTGAGGGTGTCGAGCATCTCCAGGAACGACATGTCCTGCGAGATGCCGTCCACCTCGTACGTGGACATGGCGCCGGGGGCGTCGGCGTTCTTCTGGCGCCAGACGCGCAGGGTGAGCCTCATGCGTAGCTCCGCTGGGTGGGGTGGACGTACTCGAAGACCAGGTCTTCCTTGTGCAGGGTGGGCGCCCCGCCGGTGCCGGTGCTGTGCTCTCCCGGGGGACGACCCCCGGAGCCCCCGTACTCCCAGGCGGCGACGTAGGAGAACTCATGGTCCCGGCGGGCGGCCTCGCCGTCGGGGGTCTGGGACTCCTCGCGGAAGTGGCCGCCGCAGGACTCGGCGCGGTGCAGCGCGTCGAGGCACATCAGCTCGGCCAGCTCCAGGTAGTCGACGATGCGGTTCGCCTTCTCCAGCGACTGGTTGAACTCCTCGCCGGTGCCGGGGACCTTGATGCGGCGCCAGAACTCCTCGCGGATCTGCGGGATGCGGTCCAGGGCCTTGCGCAGCCCCTCGTCGGTGCGGGCCATACCGCAGAACTCCCACATCAGCTCGCCGAGTTCGCGGTGGAAGGAGTCCGGGGTGCGGTCGCCGTCGACGGCGAGCAGCCTCGCGAGCCGCTCCTCGGTCTCCCGCACGACCTCGACGGTGGCGGGGTGCTCGGCGTCCACCTCGTCCTTGTGCGGGTTGCGCGCGAGGTAGTCGTTGATGGTGGCCGGGAGCACGAAGTAGCCGTCGGCGAGGCCCTGCATGAGGGCGGACGCGCCGAGCCGGTTGGCGCCGTGGTCGGAGAAGTTGGCCTCGCCGATCGCGAACAGGCCGGGGACGGTGGTCTGCAGGTCGTAGTCGACCCACAGCCCGCCCATCGTGTAGTGCACGGCCGGGTAGATCCGCATCGGCACCCGGTACGGATCCTCGTCGGTGATCCGCTGGTACATGTCGAAGAGGTTGCCGTACTTGGCCTCGACGGCCTCGCGGCCCATGCGAGCGATGGCGTCGGCGAAGTCCAGGTACACGCCCTGCCCGCCGGGCCCCACGCCCCGGCCCTCGTCGCAGACGTTCTTCGCGGCGCGGGAGGCGATGTCCCGGGGCACGAGGTTGCCGAACGACGGGTAGATGCGCTCCAGGTAGTAGTCCCGCTCGTCCTCGGGGATCTGGTGCGCCGGACGGGTGTCGCCCTTGGCCTTCGGCACCCAGATCCGTCCGTCGTTGCGCAGCGACTCGCTCATCAGCGTCAGCTTCGACTGGTGGTCGCCGGTGCGCGGGATGCACGTCGGGTGGATCTGGGTGAAGCACGGGTTGGCGAAGTAGGCGCCGCGCCGGTGCGCCCGCCACACGGCGGTGGCGTTGGAGTTCATGGCGTTCGTCGAGAGGTAGAAGACGTTGCCGTAGCCGCCGGACGCCAGCACGACGGCGTCCGCGAAGTAGGTGTCGATCTTGCCGGTGACCAGGTCGCGGGCGACGATGCCGCGCGCCTTGCCGTCCACGACGACCAGGTCGAGCATCTCGGTGCGGGCGTGCATCTCGACGTTGCCGGCGGCGATCTGCCGGGACAGCGCCTGGTAGGCGCCGAGCAGCAGCTGCTGCCCCGTCTGGCCCCGGGCGTAGAACGTCCGGGACACCTGCACCCCGCCGAAGGACCGGGTGTCGAGCAGACCGCCGTACTCACGGGCGAACGGCACGCCCTGGGCCACGCACTGGTCGATGATCTCGACGGAGATCTGCGCGAGCCGGTGCACGTTGGACTCCCGCGCCCGGAAGTCGCCGCCCTTGACGGTGTCGTAGAACAGCCGGTGCACCGAGTCGCCGTCGTTGCGGTAGTCCTTCGCCGCGTTGATGCCGCCCTGCGCGGCGATGGAGTGCGCCCGGCGCGGCGAGTCCTGGTAGCAGAACTGCACGACGTGGTAGCCCTGTTCGGCGAGCGTGGCCCCCGCCGAGCCGCCCGCGAGACCGGTGCCGACGACGATGACGGTGTGCTTGCGGCGGTTGGCGGGGTTGACCAGCTTCGCCTCGAAGCGGCGGGTGTCCCAGCGCTCGTTGACGGGCCCGGACGGGGCCTTGGTGTCGACGACCGGCGCCCCGGTCGCGTACTGCGGGTACGTGGTCATGGATTCAGCTCACCAATCCGCTCATGACGCCCACGGGCACGGCGACGAAGCCGAGCGTGAGCAGTACGGCGAGGACGTTGCCGGCGGTCTTCAGGGCGCGGTCGCGGGTGCGGCTGCCGACGCCGAGGGTCTGCGCGGCGCTCCAGAACCCGTGCTGGATGTGGAAGCCGAGGGCGACCATCGCGACGATGTAGACGACGTTGCCGTACCAGGTCGAGAAGGTGTCGATGACGTTCTGGTACGGGTGCCCGGCCTGGAAGCCGTTCGGGTGCACCGTGCCGGTCGTCAGGTCCAGGACGTGCCACACGATGAACAGGCCGAGGATGATCCCGCCCCAGCGCATGGTGCGGGTGGCATAGCTCGCGCGCCGCCGCTTGTGCACGTAGGTGCCGGGGCGCGCCTTGATGCCGCGGCGGCTGAGCTGGTACGCGGACGTGGCGTGGGCGACGACGGCGACCACGAGGACGACGCGGATCAGCCACAGCGTCCACTCGTAGTGCATGAAGGGCTCGCCGACCGTGCGCAGCCAGTGCGCGTAGTGGTTGAACTCGCCCGACCCGAAGAAGATCTTCAGGTTGCCGATCATGTGGACGACCAAGTAGAGCAGCATGATCAGGCCGCTGACGGCCATCACCGTCTTCTTGCCGACGGACGAGTCCCAGAACGCGCGCCCACCCGTCGCCCGACCACCGCCCCTCACGGAGCGCTCGCGTTTCTCCTTCGAAGGCCGTCGTTCTGCCCGTGTGTCCAGTGCCATGGGTCCCGAAGGTAAGGACCGGGCTACCCATCAGTCCAAGACATGGTCCGGCTCATCTCCATAGGCTGAAGCTATCGATGCTTTACATTCGCCTTATGCAGCTGCAGCAGCTCCGCTACTTCACCGCCGTGGCCGACACCCGCCACTTCACTCGCGCCGCCGAGCGCGAGCATGTCGCCCAGCCCTCCCTCTCCCAGCAGATCCGCTCCCTGGAACGGGAGTTGGGCGCCGAGCTGTTCCACCGCGCCCGCGGCCACATCACCCTCACCGACGCCGGCGAGACCCTGCTGCCGCTCGCCCGGCGGATCCTCGCCGACACCGAGACCGCCCGCCGCGAGGTGCAGGAGGTCGCCCAGCTGCGCCGCGGCCGGCTCCGCCTCGGCGCCCCGCCCAGCCTCTGCGCCAGCCTCGTCCCCGACGTCCTGAGCGCCTTCCACGCCACCTATCCCGGCGTCGACCTGCTCGTCACCGAGAACGGCTCACAGGACCTGGTCCGTGCGCTGGCCGACGGCGAACTGGACCTGGCCCTGATCATCACCCCGCTCCCGGACCAGGCCCCGGCGCTGGCCACCTCCGACCTGCTGCGCGAGGAACTCGTGGTGGTCTCCGCCCCGGACCGGCCCGCCCCGGCGGGCGGCCGCCGCACCCGCATCCTGGTCGAGGACCTCCGCGGCCGCCCGCTGGCGATGTTCCGCCGAGGCTACGACCTGCGGGAATTCACCACCGCGGCGTGCCGCGCGGCCGGCTTCGAACCCACCTTCACCGTCGAGGGCGGCGAGATGGACGCGGTCCTCGGCTTCGTACGCGCCGGGCTCGGCATCGCCGTCGTCCCCAGCATGGTCGCCGAGCGCTCCGGGCTGCGCGTCACCCGCTTCGCGACCCCCGGTATGCACCGCGTGGTCTCCGTCGCCCACCGCGGCGACGTCTCCCCGCCGCGCGCCGCCCGCGAGCTGGAGCGGATCCTGCGGCAGCGCATCGAACCCGGCGGCCTGCGGGCCGCGTCGCGCGGCGTCGTGGCGGGTGATCCGGGCCGGTCGTAGGCTGGCGGCATGTCGACCCATGCCAAGCGTGAACGGCTCCTCCTCGCCGACCTGTTGGAGAGCGCGGGTCCCGAGGCGCCGACCCTGTGTGAGAACTGGACCGCGCGGGACCTGGCCGCGCATGTGGTGGTGCGCGAGCGGCGCGCCGACGCGGCGGGCGGGCTCCTCGTCAAGTCGCTGGCGCCCCGGCTGGAGCGGGTGCAGGCCGAGTTCGCGGCCAAGCCGTACGAGGAGCTGATCCAGCTCATCAGGAGCGGGCCGCCGCGGATGTCGCCGTTCTCGCTGAAGCAGATCGACGAGGCGTCCAACACGGTGGAGTTCTACGTCCACTCCGAGGACGTGCGGCGGGCGCAGCCCGACTGGAGCCCGCGGGAGCTGGACCCGGTCTTCGCGGACGCCCTGTGGTCGAGGATCGAGCGGATGGCCCGGGTGCTCGGCCGCAAGTCGCCGGTGGGGCTGGTGCTGCGGCGGCCGGACGGGCGGACCGCGGTGGCCCGCCGCGGCACCCCGGTGGTCACCGTCGTCGGGGAGCCGGGCGAGCTGACCATGTTCGCCTTCGGCCGGCAGGACATGGCCGAGGTGGAGCTGGAGGGGGACAAGGAGGCCATCGAGCGGCTGCGGGGCGCGAAGCTGGGGGTGTGAGCGCGGCGGGCCGGGGGCCGGGGGCGCCCGCAGGGGGTGGTCGAACGGATCCCGTAGGGGGTGCCAAGGCCCCCTGCGGGGCCACAACGCGGCGGGTGCGGGGCGTATTCCCGAGTGCGGCCGCGTCCCGCCGGCCGACGGCGGACACCGCCGGGTCCGCTCTCCCCGAGCACTTGTCGGGCCTGTCCTTTGGGCCCCGACCCATCGGACGGGCCCTAGGTCCGCAGCACCACGACCGCCACCACCACGGCCACCACCGCTGCCGCCACGAACACCGCGGCCAGCACCAGCGCCGCCACCCGCGCGGCACGGTCCGGGTCCGGCGGCGGTGGCGGCACGGGTGGTGAAGGAGGCATGTCTGCAGGATGCCGCACGGCACAATGGACCCATGACCAGCAGCCGCACCACCGCCGCCGACTCCCTGTTGGACCCCGCCATCGCCGCCCGCCTCAAGCGGGGCGCCGACGGCCTGGTCCCCGCCATCGCCCAGCAGTACGACACCGGCGAGGTGCTGATGATGGGGTGGATGGACGACGAGGCGCTGCACCGCACCCTGACCACCGGGCGCTGCACGTACTGGAGCCGCAGCCGCCAGGAGTACTGGGTCAAGGGCGACACCTCCGGCCACTTCCAGTACGTGAAGTCGGTGGCGCTGGACTGCGACGCGGACACCGTCCTGGTCAAGGTCGACCAGGTCGGCGCCGCCTGCCACACCGGGGCGCGCACCTGCTTCGACGCGGATGTACTGGCCACCGAGGCCGACCGGGACCAGTAGGCTCCGCTGCCATGACCACGGGAACCACCGGCACCGCCAATCCGGACCTCGACACCTTCCGCACCCTCGCCAAGGACCGGCGGGTCATCCCCGTCACCCGGCGCCTGCTCGCGGACGGCGACACACCGGTCGGGCTCTACCGCAAACTCGCCGCCGAGCGCCCCGGCACCTTCCTGCTGGAGTCCGCCGAGAACGGCCGCACGTGGTCGCGCTACTCCTTCATCGGCGTCCGCAGCGCCGCCACCCTCACCACCCGCGACGGGCAGGCGCACTGGCTCGGCACCCCGCCGGTCGGCCTCCCCACCGACGGCGACCCGCTCGCCGCGCTGCGCGCCACCGTCGAGACCCTGCACACCCCCCGCGACCTCATCGAGGGCGCGGGGCTGCCGCCGTTCACCGGCGGCATGGTCGGCTACCTCGGCTACGACGTCGTGCGCCGCCTGGAGAAGATCGGCGAGCGCACCACCGACGACCTCCGGCTGCCCGAGCTGAGCATGCTGCTCACCTCCGACCTCGCCGTCCTCGACCACTGGAGCGGCACGGTCCTGCTGATCGCCAACGCGATCAACCACAACGACCTCGACACCGGCATCGACGAGGCATATGCGGACGCGGTGGCCCGCCTGGACACCATGGCCGACGACCTCGCCCGGCCCGCCCCCGCCGGCGCCGCGGCGCTGCCGCCGTCGCAGGTCCCGCCGTTCACCGTCGAATGGGGCGGCGCGGACTACCAGGAGGCCGTCGAGGACGTCAAGGAGCGCATCCGGGCCGGCGAGGCATTCCAGGTCGTGCCCTCCCAGCGCTTCGAAACCCCCTGCACGGCAAGCGCGTTGGACGTCTACAGGGTGCTGCGGGCCACCAACCCCAGCCCGTACATGTACCTCTTCCGCTTCGAGGGCGGCGACGGCCCGGACAGCGCCTTCGACGTGGTCGGCTCCAGCCCCGAGGCACTGGTGAAGGTCGAGGACGGCCGCGCCATGGTCCACCCCATCGCCGGCACCCGCCCGCGCGGCTCATCCGTCCCGGAGGACCAGGCCCTGGCCGACGAGCTGATGGCCGACCCCAAGGAGCGCGCCGAGCATCTGATGCTGGTCGACCTGGGCCGCAACGACCTGGGCCGGGTCTGCGAACCGGGCAGCGTCGAGGTCGTCGACTTCATGTCCATCGAGCGCTACAGCCATGTGATGCACATCGTCTCCACGGTCACCGGAACGGTGGCAAAGGGCCGTACCGCCTTCGACGTGCTCACCGCCTGCTTCCCGGCCGGCACCCTCTCCGGCGCCCCCAAGCCGCGCGCCATGCAGATCATCGAGGAGCTGGAGCCGACCCGGCGCGGCCTGTACGGCGGCTGTGTGGGCTACCTCGACTTCGCGGGGGACTCCGACACCGCCATCGCGATCCGTACGGCGCTGCTGCGCGGCGGCACCGCCTACGTCCAGGCCGGCGCCGGCGTGGTCGCCGACTCCGACCCGGTGGCCGAGGACACGGAGTGCCGTAACAAGGCGGCGGCGGTGCTGCGCGCCGTGTACACCGCCAACCACCTGGGGAAGTAGCCGGCCGCGGGAGCGGCGCCACCCCCGCGCGCCGGACCCCGCCGGCCGGTGCGCGATAGTGGTACGCGTGAGTGCCGCACCCCAGACCCCCACAGACGCCGCGCCCGCCCCCGCGCCGGCCCCCGCGCCCCGCAGCGCCAAGCGCAGCCTGGCCCTGGCGCTGCTGGCCGGCGCGGCCGGCGCGGGCCTGGCGCTGCTGGCCTCCGGCCGCACCTGGGCCCGGGGCTCGGCGGTGCTGGCCCAGGGCGAGCTGCCGCGCACCGTGACCGGCGCGGACGTCACCGGCGTGCCCGGCGCGCTGGCCGTCGTCGGCCTGGCCGCGCTGGTCGCCGTCTTCGCGGTGCGCCGTGCCGGCCGGATCGCGGTGGCCGCGCTGCTGGCGCTGAGCGGCGCCGGCATCGTCACCGCCGCGGTGCTGGGCAACGCCGACACCTCGGCGCTGCGCGAGAAGGCCGCCACCGCGGTCGGTCTGACCGGCGCCGATGTGCATCACGTCACGCACACCGGCTGGCCGTGGGTGGCCGCGGCCGGCGGTCTGCTGCTGCTGATCGCCGGGCTGCTGGCGCTGGTGTACGGGCGCCACTGGCCTGCGATGTCGGGCCGATATGAGCGCACGCCCGGCGGCGCCCGGGGTCCGCGGCGCGCCGCGGCCGCCCCGGATCCGGACCGTCCGGAGGAGATCTGGAAGTCCCTGGACCGCGGCGAGGACCCCACCCGGTAAGGGGGACCGGCGCGGCATCGGTGACAATGGACCGCGAGGATCACCGCGCCCCGACCCCGGCGCGAGAGAGCAACGAGGAGCAGTCAATGTCGAGCAGTGGCCACGGACACACCCCCGCCGCCTGGACCGGCGTCATCATCTCGTTCATCGGCTTCTGTGTCGCCGGAGCCTTCATCGTGCTGAACAGCGTGCCGGGCTTCTGGGCCGGCATGGTGCTGATCGCCGCCGGTGCCGTGGTGGGCGGCCTGATGCGCGCGGCCGGCCTGGGCCAGGAGCCCAAGCGCTCGGCGAAGCCGGCTGTCCAGGCGCAGCCGCAGGAGGGCTGACCACGCTCCCGTGGCGCCGGGTCCCGGCGCCACCTCGCACCACCCCCGAAGGCGCCGCTTCCCGGCCCGTACGCACCCCTGGGTGCCGTACCCGCCGTCCGTGCACACCCCGTACGGCGGCCGAGAAGCCGCGCCTTCGCGCTGTGCGGACCCGTACGGCGGTCAAGAAGCGGCGCCTTCGCGCCTCCGGCAGGACAATCGGCACGTGAGCGATCCCTTGGCGCCGGCTCGGCCGGAAGCCCGGTCGGCGGGCGGCGTGCCCCGCCGTCTCGCCGCGCCCCTGGGCGCCCTCGCGGCCGTCGCCGCCGCCTTCGCCGTGGTCGGCGCCGTCGATCCGAACGAGCCCGGCCACTACCCCGTCTGCCCGCTGCGGCAGCTGACCGGCGTGTACTGCCCGGCCTGCGGCGGCCTGCGCAGCGCCCACGCCCTCGCGCACGGCGACCTGGCCGCCGCCCTGGGCGCCAATGCGCTCGCGGTGGCCGGCTACGCCGCCTGCGCGGTCTTATGGACGGTCTGGTGCGGCCGGGCCGCGCGGGGCCGCCGTAGGCCGGGCCCCCGCCCCCGAGCCGTGCACGGGTGGGCCCTGGGCGGGCTGCTGCTGGCCTTCACGGTCGTGCGCAACCTCCCCTTCGGCAGCGGTCTGGCGCCGTGACCCGGGGCCCGGAGATGTCCAGCCTGTGGGACCGCCGTCAACCGGATGCGGGACCTGCATCCCATGGCGGATACCATCGGAGAGCCGGACGGGACAGCTCGTCCCCCGGGCCGCTGTCCACCGCCGCCGCTCAAGAAGGAGGCCGCTCGCGTGAGTGTGCTCGACGAGATCATCGACGGGGTCCGCGCCGACCTCGCTGAGCGGCAGGCGCGCGTCTCCCTCGACGAGCTCAAGGAGCGGGCCCGCAAGGCACGCCCCGTGATGGACGGTGTCGCGGCACTCAAGGGCGAGAGCGTCACGGTGATCTGCGAGGTGAAGCGCTCCAGCCCGTCGAAGGGCGCGCTCGCCGCGATCGCCGACCCGGCCGGTCTGGCCGCCGACTACGAGGCGGGCGGCGCCGCGGTCATCTCCGTCCTGACCGAGCAGCGCCGCTTCGGCGGCTCGCTGGCCGACCTGGAGGCCGTCCGCGCCCGGGTCGACATCCCCGTGCTGCGCAAGGACTTCATCGTCACCGCCTACCAGCTGTGGGAGGCCCGCGCCTACGGCGCCGACCTCGCCCTGCTGATCGTCTCCGCGCTGGAGCAGGAGGCCCTGGTCTCGCTGATCGAGCGGGCCGAGTCGATCGGGCTGACGCCGCTGGTCGAGGTGCACGACGAGGAAGAGGTCGCCCGCGCGGTGGACGCCGGCGCCCGGATCATCGGCGTCAACGCCCGCAACCTCAAGACCCTGGAGGTCGACCGGGGCAACTTCGCCCGGGTCGCCCCCGAGATCCCCGACCACATCGTCAAGATCGCCGAGTCCGGTGTCCGCGGGCCGCACGACCTCATCGCGTACGCCAACGACGGCGCGGACGCGGTGCTGGTCGGCGAGTCGCTGGTCACCGGCAAGGACCCCAGGACCGCGGTCGCCGACCTGGTCGCCGCGGGCTCCCACCCGGCGATCCGCCACGGGCGGGCCTGACCGCCCGGATCGCCGACATGACCGCCGCCGCCCGCATCCGCCGCCCGAGCCACCGCTCCGGCCCCGCCGTGCTGCTCGCCGCGGCCGCCGGGGACGGGCGGCATGCGGCGCTGGGGCGCGGGTGCCGGCCGCGCGGGTGCCGGGCACCGGCGCGCCGGGTCCGCGGACGGCGGGTCCGCTACCACATCGGTTCGGAGCCGGGACAGATCAACGGGCGCCGATGGCGCACGGCCGCCGCGCGCTGACGCGTCGGCCCCCTGCCGGCGCCGCGGTGGCGATCGACCACCGCGCGGCGGCAGCACGCCCTCGCATCGCGCGCCGCATACCGTGATGTGCCCTCTCCCGACATGACCGGACTTTCCGGGGCGCCCGCCCCGGCCTAGGAGTGCGTCAGATGTCCTCCGCTTTCTTCCTTCCCGACCCCGAAGGGCGCGTGCCCGGCCCCGAGGGCTACTTCGGCGCCTTCGGCGGCAAGTTCATCCCCGAAGCGCTGGTCGCCGCGGTCGACGAGGTCGCCGCCGAGTACGAGAAGGCCAAGGCGGACCCCGCGTTCGCGGCCGAGCTCGACGACCTGATGGTCAACTACACCGGGCGCCCCAGCGCGCTCACCGAGGTGCCGCGGTTCGCCGAACACGCCGGCGGGGCCCGGGTGTTCCTCAAGCGCGAGGACCTCAACCACACCGGCTCACACAAGATCAACAACGTGCTGGGCCAGGCGCTGCTCACCAAGCGGATGGGCAAGACCCGGGTCATCGCCGAGACCGGCGCCGGCCAGCACGGCGTCGCCACCGCCACCGCCTGCGCCCTCTTCGGCCTCGACTGCACCGTCTACATGGGCGAGATCGACACCGAGCGCCAAGCCCTCAACGTCGCCCGGATGCGGATGCTGGGCGCCGAGGTCATCGCCGTGAAGTCCGGCAGCCGCACCCTCAAGGACGCCATCAACGAGGCATTCCGCGACTGGGTCGCCAACGTCGACCGCACCCACTACCTCTTCGGCACGGTCGCCGGACCGCACCCCTTCCCGGCCCTGGTCCGCGACTTCCACCGGGTCATCGGCGTCGAGGCCCGCCGGCAGATCCTCCAGCGCGCGGGCCGCCTGCCGGACGCCGCCCTCGCCTGCGTCGGCGGCGGCTCCAACGCCATCGGCCTCTTCCACGCCTTCCTCCCCGACACCGGCGTCCGCCTGATCGGCTGCGAACCGGGCGGCCACGGCGTCGAGACCGGCGAGCACGCCGCCACCCTCACCGAGGGCACCCCCGGCATCCTGCACGGCTCGCGCAGCTACGTCCTGCAGGACGAGGACGGCCAGATCACCGAGCCGTACTCGATCTCCGCCGGCCTGGACTACCCCGGCATCGGCCCCGAGCACGCCTACCTCAAGGACACCGGCCGCGCCGAGTACCGCGCCGTCACCGACGACGCGGCGATGCAGGCGCTGCGGCTGCTGTCGCGCACCGAGGGCATCATCCCGGCGATCGAGAGCGCCCACGCACTGGCCGGTGCCCTGGAGATCGGCCGTGAGCTGGGCCCCGAGGGCCTGCTGCTGGTCAACCTCTCCGGGCGCGGCGACAAGGACATGGACACCGCCGCCCGCTACTTCGGGCTGTACGACGGCGAGAGCGCGGCGGACGCCGCCCACGCGGCAGAGCAGGGGGAGAAGTGATGGCGGGCAACATCGAGCTGCTGAACACGGTGCTGGCGCAGGCCCGCACCGAGAACCGCGCCGCGCTCGTCGGCTACCTCCCGGCCGGCTTCCCGACCGTCGACGGCGGCGTACGGGCGATGACCGAGATGCTGGACGGCGGCTGCGACATCGTCGAGGTCGGCCTGCCGCACAGCGACCCGGTCCTGGACGGCCCGGTCATCCAGACCGCCGACGACATCGCGCTGCGCGGCGGCGTCAAGATCGTCGACGTGATCCGCACGGTCCGCGAGGTGCACGCCGCCACCGGCGCCCCGGTGCTGTGCATGACGTACTGGAACCCCGTCGACCGCTACGGCGTGGAGCGGTTCGCCGCCGACCTGGCCGAGGCCGGCGGCGCCGGCTGCATCCTGCCGGACCTCCCGGTCGAGGAGTCCGAGGTGTGGCGCAAGGCCGCCGAGCAGCACGGGCTCGCCACGGTCTTCGTGGTCGCGCCCAGCAGCCGGGACGAGCGGCTCGCCAAGATCACCGCGGCCGGCAGCGGCTTCGTCTACGCCGCCTCCCTGATGGGCGTCACCGGAACCCGCGAGTCCGTCGGCCGCGAGGCCCAGGAACTGGTGGCCCGCACCCGCGCCACCACCGAACTGCCGGTCTGCGTCGGCCTGGGGGTCTCCAACCCCGAGCAGGCCGCCGAGGTGGCGCAGTTCGCCGACGGGGTGATCGTCGGTTCGGCGTTCGTCAAGCGGCTGCTCTCCGCGGACGGCGACCTGACGGCCGGGCTCGCCGGGGTCCGCGCCCTGGCGGGCGAGCTGGCCGAGGGCGTACGCAACCGCCGCTAGACGGGCGGCCGGGCGTCCACGACCGTCCGGCGCGCGGTCCCTCGATAGGGCGAACATCGGTGCGGAGGGGTGCGGCGGCACCCCTCCGCTTCGTTGTGCACGGGCGTGAACGAGAAGAATCATGAGGGTAGGAGAAGCGCCCGCGAGCGGCTTCAGGCCCAGCGGGCGAAGGAGCAGGCACGCGCCCGGCGCGGCCGCCAGGTGATCGTGGCCGGGTCGCTGCTGGCGGTGCTGGCGATGGCCGGCGGTGTCGCCGTGTGGATCACCGCGGCCCGCAACGGCCAGAGCGGCACCGACAACGAGACGGCCCGTCCCAAGCAGGCCGGCGGGGGTGACCGGCCCGCCGTCCCTGTCGGCGCGCCCGACGCCCCCTCCACCCTGACGGTGTGGGAGGACTTCCGCTGCCCCGCCTGCCAGCAGTTCGAGACCGGCTTTCGCAAGGTGACCCATGAGCTGGAGGACTCCGGCCAGCTCAAGAGCGAGTACCACCTCGTGACGATCATCGACGGCAACATGGGCGGCCAGGGCTCCCGCAACGCCGCCAACGCCGCGCTGTGCGCCCAGGACGCCGGGAAGTTCCGCGACTTCCACGACGTGCTCTACTCCCACCAGCCGCCCGAGTCGCAGGACAAGTTCGCCGACAAGCAGTACCTCCTCCGGCTGGCCGGCAAGGTCGAGGGCCTGGCCTCGCCCGCCTTCACCAAGTGCGTCAACGACGGCAGGTACAACGGCTTCGTGCGCAAGTCCGACGACGCCTTCGGCAAGTCCGGATACCGCGGCACCCCGACGGTCCTGCTCAACGGCAAGGACCTCGCCAAGGAGCAGAGCGGCCGGGTCACCCCCGCGGTCCTCAAGAAGCTCGTCCGGGCCGCCAACAAGGGCAAGAAGCCGGGCAGCGCCTCCCCGGGCGCGAGCACACCCGCCGCGCCGGGCAGGGGCGCGGCGGGCGCGAGCGCCGCGCCCCACGAAAAGCGGGCCGGGGCGGCGAGCGCCTCGCCGCGGACCGGCACGGTGCCGTCCCCCTAGCGGCCCCGCTCCGGTGCGCACGGTCCTGGTGGGCACCGCGGCCGCCCGGGGCCCGCGGCGTCACACTGCGCCGAGGGCGTCGTTACGCAGCCGTTGCCGGGCGGGTTGTCGCCGACCCCGCCCGGCGCGGTAGCGTCGACCCTGCCATGGACCTCGCATTCATTCCCAGCCCGTCGGTCGGCGTCGTACACCTCGGCCCGATCCCGTTGCGCGGCTACGCGTTCTGCATCATCATCGGCGTCTTCGTCGGCGTCTGGCTCGGCAACAAGCGCTGGATCCAGCGCGGCGGCCGCTCCGGAACCGTCGCGGACATCGCCGTGTGGGCCGTGCCCTTCGGACTGGTCGGCGGCCGCCTCTACCACGTCATCACGACGTACGAGCCGTACTTCGGCGAGAACGGCCATCCGATCGACGCCCTCAAGGTGTGGGAGGGCGGCCTCGGCATCTGGGGCGCGGTCGCGCTCGGCGCGGTCGGCGCCTGGATCGGCTGCCGCCGCCGCGGTATCCCGCTGCCGGCCTACGCGGACGCGCTGGCGCCCGGTCTGGCCCTCGGCCAGGCGATCGGCCGCTGGGGCAACTGGTTCAACCAGGAGCTGTACGGCAGGCCGACCGACCTGCCGTGGGGGCTGGAGATCAGCTCCGACCCGGCCATCGGGCGCATCGGCGGCACCTACCACCCGACCTTCCTCTACGAGAGCCTGTGGTGCATCGGCGTCGCGGCGCTGGTGATCTGGGCCGACCGGCGCTTCCGGCTCGGCCACGGACGGGCCTTCGCGCTGTACGTCGCCGCCTACTGCGCGGGCCGCGCCTGGATCGAGTACATGCGGGTCGACGAGGCCCACCACATCCTGGGCCTGCGGCTGAACGTCTGGACCGCGCTGATCGTCCTCGTCCTGGCCGTCGTCTACTTCGTGGTCTCCGCCAAGCGGGCACCGGGCCGGGAAGAGGTCGTCGAGCCCGGGGCGCTGGAGGAGCGCGCCGAGCGCGAGGCCGCCGAAGGCGCCGCCGACGCGGAGCGGACCGACGGCGAGCGCGGCAAGGTCTCCGTCGAGAAGGCGGAGGAGAAGCCCGCCGCAAAGAAGCACGGCGAGCAGGACCCCGCGGGGCCCGAGGCCGGGCCCGCCGCCGCGGAGGCCGGGAAGTCCGCGAAGACGGAGAAGGCCGAGCGGGCCGAGGAGTCCGCCGAGGACGCGCCGGATGCGGCGAAGGACGCGGCGGACACCGCGGACGCCGCCGACGCCAAGCCCGCCGGGAGCGGCAGCAACAAGAAGTCCTGAAGGCGGCCCCGACCGCCGACAGCGCCGGCCGGATTCGAGCGATCGAGTCGGGCCGGCGCTCTTTTCGTCCCCGCCTCTCAGCGGCCCCGCCGCTCGGCCAGCGCCAGCACCCGACGGGCCCCGGCGACCACCGCCGCGTCCACGAACCGCCCCTCCGGCAGCGCCTGCGCCCCGCCCTGCGCCGCGGCCGCCCGCACGATCCGCTCCGCCGCCTCGACCTCCTGCGACGACGGCAGATGGGCCGCCTCGATGACCGGGAGCTGGCGCGGATGGATCGCGGCCCGGCCCAGGAAACCCAGCGCCCGGCCCTGCGCGCTGGAGCGGGCCAGGCCCTCCAGGTCGCGGACGTCCGGGTAGACCGACTGCGGCGGCGGGGGCAGCCCGGCCGCCCGGGCCGCGACCACGGTCCGGCTGCGCGGCCAGGCCAGCCCCGCATCGTCCCGTACGCCCAGCTCCGCGCCGAGATCGGCCTCGCCGACCGCGATCCCGCGCAGCGCCGGGTGCGCGGTGGCGATGGCGAAGGCGTGCTCGATGCCGAGCGCGGATTCGAGCAGGGCGTAGAGCGCCGGGGTGGCGGGCAGCGCCCCGGCGTCGGGGGCGGGGGAGGGCGTGAGCACGGTGGTGGCGCGCTGCGGGGCGCCGAGGGCGGACGCCGGGGCGCCGGGCGCCGCACCGAGGCCGCGGCCGGCGGCCGGGGGCTCGGCGAGGGCGGGCGCGGCGGGCGGCCCCGCCGTCGTCGCCCACCCGGCCGCCCGGTGGACGTCGGCCGGCCCCTGCACCTTGGGCAGCCGCAGACCGGCCAGGCCGGGCAGCGCGGCGAGGGTGCGGATCTCGGTCTCGGCGAGCGGGCCGTCCAGCGCGTTGACCCGGACGTGGACGGGGGACGGGCCAGGGGACGGGTCGCCGAGCAGTTCGGCGGTGGCGTGCAGCGCGTAGCGCTTGCGGTCCGGGGCGACCGCGTCCTCCAGGTCGACCACCACCACATCCGCCCCGCAGCCGAGCGCCTTGGCGACCACCCCGGGGCGGTCGCCGGGCACATACAGCCAGGTCAGCGGCGTGCCCAGGGAGGTCTCGGCGGGCGCCGGGGTCATAGCGCGCCCGCCGCCCGCAGCCCGGCGATCTCCTCCGGGGCCATGCCGAGCCCGGCCAGCACCCGGTCGGTGTCGGCACCGTGCGGGCGGCCGGCCCACTGGATCGCCCCCGGGGTCTCGGAGAGCCGGAAGAGGACGTTCTGCATCCGCAGCGTGCCCAGTTCCTCGTCCGGGACCTCGGTGATCGTCCCCAGCGCCTGGTACTGCGGATCCGCCAGCACATCGCGGACGTCGTAGACCGGTGCGACGGCCGCCTCGGCCTTCTCGAAGGCGGCCAGGACCTCCGCCCGGTCGTGCCGGGCGATCCAGCCGCCGACCGCCGCATCGAGTTCGTCGGCGTGCCGCGCGCGTCCCGCGCCGGTGCCGAACCAGGGCTCGTCGATCACCTCGGGCCGGCCCACCAGCCGCATCACCCGCTCGGCGACGGACTCCGCCGAGGTGGAGACGGCCACCCACGAGCCGTCGGCGGTGCGGTAGGTGTTGCGCGGCGCGACGTTGGCGGAGCGGTTGCCGGTCCGCGGCTGGAGGTGGCCCAGCTGGTCGTACCAGAGGGGCTGCGGACCGAGGACGGTCAGCATCGGCTCGATCAGCGCCAGGTCGACGACCTGGCCGCGGCCGGTGGCCTCCCGTCCGCGCAGCGCGGTCAGCACGGCGTACGACGTGGTCAGCGCGGCGATCGCATCGGCCAGACCGAACGGCGGCAGGGTCGGCGGGCCGTCCGGCTCCCCGGTGATCGCGGCGAATCCGCTCATCGCCTCCGCGAGGGTGCCGAACCCGGGACGCCGGGCGTACGGGCCGAACTGCCCGAAGCCGGTGACCCGGGCCAGCACCAGGCGGGGGTTGACGGCGGACAGCTCCTCCCAGCCCAGGCCCCACTTCTCCAGGGTCCCGGGCCGGAAGTTCTCGACGACGACGTCCGCGTCGGCGGCGAGCCGCAGCAGGACGTCCCGGCCGCCGGGGTGGGACAGATCCAGCGTCATGGTGCGCTTGTTGCGGCCCAGCAGCTTCCACCACAGCCCGATGCCGTCCTTGGCGGGCCCGTGGCCGCGCGAGGGGTCGGGCCGCCGGGGGTGCTCGACCTTGATCACCTCGGCGCCGAAGTCCCCGAGCAGGGTGGCGGCGAGCGGCCCGGCGAACAGCGTGGCGAGATCGAGCACCCGCAGCCCGGCGAGCGGGCCGGGGCGTGGCCCGGGCTCCGGCGCGGCGGGGCCGCCGACTGGCTCGGTCATCCCGGTCGGGGACGGGTCGGTCATGATGCGTCGGCCTCCGGTCGGTCGGGGGTGGGTGCGACGAGCGCGGCGGTGCGCGCGGCGAGGGCGTCGAAGCCGATGCCGTCCAGCCCCGCGACGCTGGTGGCGAGCCGGTTGCGCAGCGGCCGCGTCCAGTGCTCGGGCAGGGCGGCGGGCGAACCGGCGAGCAGCCCGGCCAGCGAACCGGCCGTCGCGCCGTTGGAGTCGGTGTCCCAACCGCCGGACACCGCACGGCAGATGGAGCCGCTGAAGTCGCCGTCGGCATGGGTGAGCGCGGCGGCCAGCAGCGCGGCGTTCGGCACGGCGTGCACCCAGTGGTGGCGGCCGTACGCGGCGTGCAGCCGGTCGACGACGGCGCCGAAGCCCTCCGGGGTGCCGGTCGGCTCGTCGTGTGCCGCCGCGATGCCGAAGCGGACGGCCCGCGCGAGCCGGGAGCGCGGGGGGATCACGGCGAGCCCGGCCCGCAGCGCGCCGTGCACGTCGGCGGTGCCGCCGGCCGCCTCGGCGAGCGCCCCGGCCGCGAACATCGCGCCGTACACCCCGTTCGCGGTGTGGCTGAGCGCGGCGTCCCGCCAGGTCTGGGCCGCGGCGGCCGCCGGGTCGCCGGGGTGCGTCCAGCCGTGGACGTCCGCGCGGATCAGCGCACCGATCCACTCCCGGAACGGGTTGCGGTGCCGCGCGGTGTGCGGCGGTTCGACGCCGTCCAGCAGGTTGCGGTAGGCGACGCGCTCGGCGGTGAACGTCCGCCCGGCCGGCAGCTCGTCCAGCCACAGCCGCGCCACGTCGCCGGTGCCGAAGCCGGGGCCGTGGCGTTCGAGGAGCAGCAGGCCCAGCAGCGGGAAGTCGAGGTCGTCGTCCTCGGGCATGCCGTCGATGTGCTCGGCGAGCGACGTGGCGCGGCTGCGGCGGTTCCAGGGGTGCCGCGCGGCCACCGCCGGGTCGAGCCCGATCCCGGTGAAGTACGAGGCCAGCGGCCAGTTCCCGGTCGAGCGGGCGAGCCCGCGGATCCCGCTCAGCGGCAGCTTCTCCACCGGCTTGCCCAGCAGGCAGCCGGCCGCCCGCCCGAGCCAGGCGGCCTCCAGGCGGGCGGTGGGCACGGCCCCGCCCCGCCGCGTCGCCGCGGCCGCCGGCGCAGGGGGGCACGCCGCCTGGATCTCGGCCAGCTCCGTGGGCTCATCGGCCGCCGACGGGCAGGGCAGCGCGGCCAGTTCGTCGAGCAGCTCCCGGGCCAGGGCGCGCAGCGCCGGATCGCCCGGCCCCGGGGAGGCGCCCGCCCGGCCCGGGGCCGGCGCCCCGCCCGCCGCCCGCCACCGGCGCGCGACGGAGCCGGCGTCCCGACCGTCCTCCGCCGCCTGCCGCAGCTCGTGCCCGAGCAGGTCCTCGGGCTGCACCCAGGTCACCCGCAGCGGCTCCCCGGGAGCGGAGGGCGCCGTACGGGCGTCGGCCACCGGCGTGGTCGTCACCGTCCGCCCGCCTCGGTCATCGCCGGGATGGCCGAGATCGCGGTGAACGCCTGCTCGTGGGTGCGGGCGCGGGCCCGGTCGCGGGTGAAGACCTCGCGGGCGACGGTGGCCAGCGCGGCCCCCGGCGCATGGAGGTCCAGCCGGCTGGCGCGGGCGACCTCGGCGGCCCACTCCGCCGGTACGGCCGAGGCGCCGTGCAGGGCGCCGGCCAGGGCGCCGCTCATCGTGGCGATCGAGTCGCAGTCGCGCCCGTAGTTGACCGAACCGAGGACGGTGGTGCGGTAGTCGCCGCCGCCGACCAGCAACATGCCCAGGGCGATGGGGAGTTCCTCGACGGCGTGCAGCCGGGAGGGACGGCGGGCGCCGAGCGAGGGGTTGCGGTAGTCGGGGCCGACGGTGTCGAAGGGGGCGACCGCGGCACGCAGCGCGCTCGCCGCCGAGGCGCGGTCGGTGACCGACGCCGCGGCCTCGCAGACCGCTTCGATGGCGGCGCGGGTGCCGTCCTTGGCGAGCCGCAGCGCCTGGACGACGACCGAGGAGGCGGTGGCCCCGGGGACGAACGCGGCGGCGACGGCCGCGGCGAACACCCCGGCCGCCTCCCGCCCGTAAGAGGACTGATGGGTACCGGAGATGTCCAGCGCCTCGGCGTAGGCCCGGTCCGGATTGCCGGCGTTGACCACGCCGACCGGCGCCATGTACATCGCCGCACCGCAGTTGACGATGTTGCCGGTGCCGGCCTCGCGCGGATCGGCGTGCCCGTAGTGCAGCCGCGCCACGATCCACTTCTCGGCGAGGAAGATCCGCTGCAGCGGCAGCGCCTCGGTCTCCAGCTCCGGGATCCAGCGCGGGGTGCCGATCAGGTCCGGGACGAGGTGGTCGGCGATGTCGTAGGCGTCGAGGTGGTCGCGCACCGACTCGTAGACCCGCACCAGCGCATGGGTCATCAGGGTGTCGTCGGTGACGTGCCCGTTGCCCTTGTGGTACGGGGCGATCGGGCGGGCGGTGCGCCAGTCGTCGTGGAACGGGCCGACGATGCCCTCGACCGGCCCGCCGTGCCGCTTGACGATCTCCTCCGGCGTCCGGCCCTCCACCGCCCCGCCGAGCGCGTCGCCGACCGCGGCGCCGATCAGGCACCCGGCGGCCCGGTCCTCCAAGGACGGCGGGGCCGTGACGGCCGGTGCGCCGGGCGCGACCGGCAGGACCTGGGTGATCTGGGTAGCGGGGACGCCCGGCGCGCTCGGCGTCGTCTCGCTGGTGTACGTCATCTGCGGATGAGTCCTTCCACGGTGGGGGTGATGAGGGGCGGGGGCGAAGCGGCCTCCGCCTCGGCTTGCGGGGCGGCGGGGGAGCCGGCTTCCGGGGCGGCGCGGGCGGCGGCTTCCGGGGCGGCCGGCGCCGCACCGGCGAGCCGCCCGGCCAGCTCGACCAGGTCCGTGCCGGCCAGCCGCGGCAGCGCGCAGCCGGACAGCACCCGGCAGGCGTTGCGCCAGGTGCGCGGCAGGGCCCGGGCGCCGCCCAGGGCGCCGGTCAGCGCGCCGGCGAGGGCGGGCGCGGAGTCGGCGACCCGGGAGAGGCAGGCGGCGGCCGGTACCGCCTCGGCGACCAGCCCGTCCGTCGCCAGGGCGAGCGCCAGCGCGACCGGGACGGTCTCGGCGGCGGCGATGCCGTAGCTGTAGACGTGGTCGACGATCTCGTGCTCCAGCACCGGGACCAGCGCGAAAGCGGTGCCCTGCCGTCCGGGCCGGTCGGCGGCGAAGGCCCGCGCGAGGTGGACGGCGTGCAGCGCGTTGCGGCGGATCTCGGTGCCCTCGGGGAGCTGGCCGAGCGCGGTCTCCACACAGTCGCCGGCCGGGGCCCCGCCGATCGCGGCGGCGATCGCGGCGGCCATCGCGCGGGCGCCGTGCACCCCGTCGCCGTCCTGGGTGTAGCGCGCGTCGTACTCGGCGAGGTCGGCCGCCGCGGCGGGCTCGCCGGGGTGCACCACGGCCAGCACGGCGGCCCGCACACACGCCGCGTCGTCGAAGAAGTGCGGATTGTCGTGCCCGGTGGCGGGCGGCCGCAGCCCGGCGGCGAGGTTGCCGAGCCCGGCCCGTACGGAGATCCGGGCGCGCAGCGGCAGTACGGCGGACTCCACCTCGGGCGCCCGGTCGGCGGCCGCGGCGACCTCGTTGGCCAGCGCGTTCCAGGCGAGGTCGAGGGCCGCGCGCATCCGGCGGTCCCGGCCCAGGCCGCTCAACAGCGCACCGGCCGCGGTGAGCACCGACTCGGCGGTGAAGGCCGCCCACTCGGCGTCGTCGGAGGGACCCAGCCGCAGCGGCTCCGGCGGCTGGTTGAGGGCGATCGGCACCGGCAGCGTGGTGGTGGCGTTCTGCTCGGCGAAGGTGTCCAGCTCACGGGTCAGCCGCCGGGTCCACTCCGGCATCCGCGCCGCCCGGTGCCGGGCCGCCGGCCACCCGGCGGCGTCGCCCGCGGCGAGCCCCAGCAGCAGGCCCTCGATGCGGCCGCCGGCACCGGGGCCGGCCACGGCGGCGCCGTCCCCGTTCATCGCGCGACCGCCTCGGCGGGGGAGCCCGCCCCGGGTTCCGCCGCGGCCCGCGCGCCCGCCCCGGCCGGCGCCAGCAGGTCGGCGACGTCCAGGACGTGGTAGCCGGCCATCGAGGGCAGACAGCTGCCGCGCGCCGGGCCGATGGCGCCGGCCCACGCCTCGGGGATCGCCGCGGCCCCGCACAGCGCACCGGCCAGCGCACCGGCCACCGCCGCCGTGGTGTCGGCGTCCCGGCCCATGTTCACCGCGGTCAGCACCGAGGCGGAGAAGTCGCCGCGGGCCGCCGCGAAGGCGCCGAAGGCCAGCCCCACGGCCTCGGGTGCGAGGTCCGTCCAGGGGTAGCCGCCGATCACGACGGCGGAGCGCACCGCGCGCTCGGTCCCCAACTGGGTGATGCCGGGGTCATGCCGGCAGCGCTGGGCGGCGCCGACCGCGCGGCGCAGCGAGCGGGCGGTCCAGGAGTCCTCCGGCACCACCGACAGCGCGGCGGCGATCACCACGTCGGTGAGCGGGGTCCCCCCTGGCCCCCCGGACCCGGCCGAAGGCCCTTGGGGGAGGCCGACCATGGCGGCGGCGACCCCGGCGGCCACCGCCCGGCCGCCGTAGATCCCCTCGCCGTCATGGCTGACCGTGCCGTCGATGGCGACCAGCCGGGCCGCCTCGGCGGGCCGGCCGGCGGCGAACACCCCGAACGGCGCGGCGCGCATCGCCAGCCCGTCGCTCCAGGCGTGCCGGTGCTGCGCGGAGATCGGCGCGGCCAGACCGCGGCGCAGGTTCTCCAGCGTGCCGCGTTCGCTGAAGCCCGCGCCGCGGAACGGCCCCTCGTCGCGGTCGGCGATCCACTGGTGCCAGGCGGCCTCGACATGGGCGACGGTCAGCGCCGAACCGTGCGCCGCCAGCAGCAGCCCCGAGAAGAGGGCGTACTCGGTGTCGTCGGTGCCGGCCGGGTCGTCCTCGACGTAGCCCTCGATCCGGCCCCAGCGGCGCCGGATCTGAGAGGGCTTCATGTTCTCCGCCGGGGCGCCGAGCGCGTCGCCGACGGCCAGCCCGAGCAGCGCGCCGCGGGCCCGGTCGCGCGGGGAGCCGGGGGCGGCGGGGGGTGCCGACTCCGGGGACGGGGGGTGCTCGCTGCGCTCGCTCATGCCGAAACCTCGCTTCGCTCGGCCCCGCATTCGCGCGGCGCGCACCTCTCCATGGCTCGCTCGCTGCGCTCGCTCACGCCGAAACCTCGCTTCGCTCAACCCCGCATTCGCGTGGCGCGCACCTCTCCATGGCTCGCTCGCTGCGCTCGCTCACGCCGAAACCTCGCTTCGCTCAACCCCGCATTCGCGCGGCGCGCACCTCTCCATGGCTCGCTCGCTGCGCTCGCTCACGCCGTATCCGTGCCACGCGGCGGGCCGCCTCTCCTGCCACCGGCGCCACGGTCACCCGGTCGACGCCCCCGGACGCCGCCGCGGGAGCGGCCCCCGTGAAGCCTGTGATCGGGATCTCAGCGCCCCTCTCACGGAGAAGCCGCAGGTCAGCGCGGTAAGTTCGGCCTTCCTTGCTAGCGCGGGAGGGCAATCCGCGCATAGCTTCGAGGTGTTGAAGGGGGAAGCGCCGCCATCGGCCCACACCTCGCTGAAGGGAGTAGGTCCCGATATGTCTGTCATGGAGATCATGGATGCCGCGGCACCGACGCATGCCGCCCACCGCGACAACCACACCCACCGCGATGTGAACGGCGGCTGGCTGCGCCCCGCCGTCTTCGGCGCGATGGACGGTCTGGTCTCGAACCTCGCCCTGATGACGGGCGTCGCCGGCGGCGCGCTGTCGCAGCAGACGATCATCATCACCGGACTGGCGGGCCTGGCCGCCGGAGCCTTCTCCATGGCCGCGGGGGAGTACACCTCGGTCGCCTCGCAGCGCGAGCTGGTGCAGGCCGAGCTGGACGTCGAGCGGGCCGAGCTGCGCAAGCACCCCAAGGACGAGCAGGCGGAGCTGGCGGCGCTGTACGAGTCGCGCGGCGTCGAGCCGGAGCTCGCCCGCAAGGTCGCCGAGCAGCTCTCCCGGGACCCCGAGCAGGCCCTGGAGATCCATGCCCGGGAGGAGTTGGGCATCGACCCCTCCGACCTTCCTTCGCCCACCGTCGCCGCCCTGTCGTCCTTCGGATCGTTTGCGCTGGGCGCCCTTCTGCCTGTCCTTCCTTACCTGTTGGGCGCCTCCGCCATCTGGCCCGCGGTGCTGCTGGCGCTGGTCGGACTCTTCGCCTGCGGTGCCGTCGTGGCGCGGGTGACGGCGCGTTCCTGGTGGTTCAGCGGACTGCGGCAACTCGCCCTCGGCGGCGCGGCCGCGGGTGTGACGTACGTCCTGGGAGCGGTGTTCGGAACCGTCGTAAGCTGACGCGCGAGTGATGTGTCATACGGGTGACGGCATAATTACTCTGTTACCCAACGGTTTCGGTTTGTTGACGACCGGGCATAAGGCCCTGGCGTCGCGGGCAATGTCGCTCGCCGAACGCCGCCTTGTGAGACGGCCCCGATTCCGTCCGCGTCCTGAGATCACCGCACCGCGGTGTCCGCATGTTGGAAGCCCCTTTTCGCTTTTCGAGAAGGGAGTCATCCTGTAACCTGCACGAAATTTCGCGGAGGGCCAACGTCGTCCCTCGGCAATGCCTATGCCACGACGACGTATGGGAGAGCCGATGCGCTTCGCGTCCACGCACTCCGCGACCCCCGGCAGCACCACCGGTGCCGCCTGGTCGCCCATGGACGGGCGCCCCGCCCAGCAGGGGATGTACGACCCGCGCAACGAGCACGACGCCTGCGGCGTCGGCTTTGTGGCCACCCTCACCGGCGAGGCCAGCCACGCACTGGTCGAGCAGGCGCTCACCGTCCTGACGAACCTGGAGCACCGCGGTGCCACCGGCTCGGAGCCCGACTCGGGCGACGGCGCCGGCATCCTGCTCCAGGTCCCGGACGCGTTCCTCCGCGAGAACGTCACCTTCGAGCTCCCCGAGGCCGGCTCCTACGCCGTCGGTATCGCCTTCCTGCCCTCCGATGCCCAGGAAGCGGCCGCGGCCGTCTCGCGCATCGAGACGATCGCCGTCGAGGAGGGCCTGGACGTCATCGGCTGGCGGGTCGTCCCCGTCGCCCCGCAGCTGCTCGGCAACGGCGCCCGCGCCACCATGCCGGCCTTCTCCCAGCTGTTCGTCGCGGACGGTACGAGCACCGGCCTGGCGCTGGACCGCAAGGCGTTCGCGCTGCGCAAGCGCGCCGAGCGCGAGGCGGGGGTCTACTTCCCCTCGCTGTCCGCCCGGACCATCGTCTACAAGGGCATGCTGACCACCGGCCAGCTGGAGCCCTTCTTCCCGGACCTGTCCGACCGCCGCTTCGCCACGGCCATCGCCCTGGTCCACTCGCGGTTCTCCACCAACACCTTCCCGAGCTGGCCGCTGGCCCACCCCTACCGCTTCGTCGCGCACAACGGCGAGATCAACACGGTCAAGGGCAACCGCAACTGGATGCGCGCCCGCGAGTCCCAGCTCGCCTCGGAGCTGTTCGGCGAGGGAGAGCCCGAGAAGCTCGCGCGGATCTTCCCGGTCTGCACCCCCGATGCCTCCGACTCCGCCTCCTTCGACGAGGTCCTGGAGCTGCTCCACCTCGGCGGCCGCTCGCTGCCGCACTCCGTGCTGATGATGGTCCCGGAGGCATGGGAGAACTCCACCTCCATGGACCCGGCCCGGCGCGCCTTCTACCAGTACCACTCCACGATGATGGAGCCCTGGGACGGCCCGGCCTGCGTCACCTTCACCGACGGCGTCCAGGTCGGCGCGGTCCTCGACCGCAACGGCCTGCGCCCCGGTCGCTACTGGGTCACCGACGACGGCCTGGTCGTGCTCTCCTCCGAGGTCGGCGTCCTGGACATCGACCCGTCCAAGGTCGTCCGCAAGGGCCGCCTGCAGCCCGGCCGGATGTTCCTCGTCGACACCGCCGAGCACCGCATCATCGAGGACGACGAGATCAAGGCGCAGCTCGCCGCCGAGCACCCCTACCAGGACTGGCTGGAGTCCGGCCTGATCGAGCTGGCCGACCTGCCCGAGCGCGAGCACATCGTGCACACCCACGCCTCGGTCACCCGCCGCCAGCAGACCTTCGGCTACACCGAGGAGGAGCTGCGGGTCATCCTCGCCCCGATGGCCAAGGCCGGCGCCGAGCCCATCGGCTCGATGGGCACCGACTCGCCGATCGCCGCGCTCTCCGAGCGCCCCCGGCTGCTCTTCGACTACTTCACCCAGCTCTTCGCGCAGGTCACCAACCCGCCGCTGGACGCCATCCGCGAGGAACTGGTCACCTCGCTGATCTCCTCGCTCGGCCCGCAGGGCAACCTCCTGGAGCCCACTGCGGCCTCCTGCCGCAGCGTGACCCTGCCCTTCCCGGTCATCGACAACGACGAGCTGGCCAAGCTCATCCACATCAACGCCGACGGCGACATGCCCGGCATGAAGGCCGTGACCCTCTCCGGCCTCTACCGGGTCTCCGGCGGCGGCGAGTCGCTGGCCGCCCGGATCGAGAAGATCTGCGCCGAGGCCGACGCCGCCATCGCCGACGGCGCCCGGCTGATCGTGCTCTCCGACCGCCACTCCGACGCCGAGCACGCGCCGATCCCCTCGCTGCTGCTGACCGCAGCGGTCCACCACCACCTCATCGCCACCAAGACCCGCACCCAGGTCGGGCTGCTGGTCGAGGCCGGCGACGTGCGCGAGGTGCACCACGTCGCGCTGCTCATCGGCTACGGCGCGGCCGCGGTCAACCCCTACCTGGCGATGGAGTCCGTCGAGGACCTGGTCCGGGCCGGCACCTTCCTGCCCGGCATCGAGGCCGAGCAGGCCATCAAGAACCTCATCAAGGCGCTCGGCAAGGGCGTTTTGAAGGTCATGTCCAAGATGGGCATCTCCACCGTCGCCTCCTACCGGGGCGCGCAGGTCTTCGAGGCCGTCGGCCTGGACGAGGAGTTCGTCGCCCAGTACTTCCACGGCACCGCCACCAAGATCGGCGGCGCCGGCCTGGACGTCATCGCCAAGGAAGTCGCGGCCCGGCACGCCAAGGCATACCCGGCCTCCGGCATCGCCGCCACGCACCGCGCGCTGGAGATCGGCGGCGAGTACCAGTGGCGCCGCGAGGGCGAACCGCACCTCTTCGACCCGGACACCGTCTTCCGGCTCCAGCACTCCACCCGCTCGCGCCGCTACGACATCTTCAAGCAGTACACCGACCGGGTGAACGAGCAGTCCGAGCGGCTGATGACGCTGCGCGGCCTGTTCGGCTTCAAGTCCGACCGGCCCTCGATCCCGATCGAGGAGGTCGAGCCGGCGTCCGAGATCGTCAAGCGCTTCTCCACCGGCGCCATGTCGTACGGCTCCATCTCCCAGGAGGCGCACGAGACCCTCGCCATCGCCATGAACCAGCTGGGCGGCAAGTCCAACACCGGTGAGGGCGGCGAGGACCCCGAGCGCCTCTACGACCCGGCGCGCCGCTCGTCCATCAAGCAGGTCGCCTCCGGCCGCTTCGGTGTGACCAGCGAGTACCTGGTCAACTCCGACGACATCCAGATCAAGATGGCCCAGGGCGCCAAGCCCGGCGAGGGCGGCCAGCTGCCCGGCCACAAGGTCTACCCCTGGGTGGCCAAGACCCGGCACTCCACCCCCGGTGTGGGCCTGATCTCCCCGCCGCCGCACCACGACATCTACTCCATCGAGGACCTGGCCCAGCTGATCCACGACCTCAAGAACGCCAACCCGCAGGCCCGCATCCACGTGAAGCTGGTCTCCGAGGTCGGCGTCGGCACGGTCGCCGCGGGTGTCTCCAAGGCGCACGCGGACGTGGTCCTGATCTCCGGCCACGACGGCGGTACGGGCGCCTCCCCGCTCACCTCCCTCAAGCACGCGGGCGGCCCCTGGGAGCTGGGCCTGGCCGAGACCCAGCAGACCCTGCTGCTCAACGGCCTGCGCGACCGGATCGTCGTGCAGACCGACGGCCAGCTCAAGACCGGCCGCGACGTCGTCATCGCCGCCCTGCTGGGCGCCGAGGAGTTCGGCTTCGCGACCGCCCCGCTGGTCGTCTCCGGCTGCGTCATGATGCGCGTGTGCCACCTGGACACCTGCCCGGTCGGCATCGCCACCCAGAACCCGACGCTGCGCGAGCGGTTCAGCGGCAAGGCCGAGTACGTCGTCAACTACTTCGAGTTCATCGCCGAGGAGGTCCGCGAGCTCCTCGCCGAGCTGGGCTTCAGGTCCCTCGAAGAGGCCGTCGGCCAGGCCGAGCTGCTGGACACCACCAAGGCCGTGGACCACTGGAAGGCGCAGGGCCTGGACCTGGCCCCGCTGCTGCACGTCCCCGAGCTGCCCGAAGGCGCGGTCCGCCACCAGGTCACCGTCCAGGACCACGGTCTGGAGAAGGCGCTCGACAACGAGCTGATCAAGCTCGCCGCCGACGCGCTGGCCGCCGACACCGCCGAGGCCGCGCAGCCCGTGCGCGCCCAGGTCGCCGTCCGCAACATCAACCGCACGGTCGGCACCATGCTCGGCCACGAGGTGACCAAGAAGTTCGGTGGCGCGGGCCTGCCCGACGACACCATCGACATCACCTTCACCGGCTCGGCCGGCCAGTCCTTCGGCGCGTTCCTGCCGCGCGGCATCACGCTGCGCCTGGAGGGCGACGCCAACGACTACGTCGGCAAGGGCCTCTCCGGCGGCCGCATCGTCGTCCGCCCGGACCGCGGCGCCGACCACCTGGCGGAGTACTCCACCATCGCGGGCAACACCCTCGCCTACGGCGCCACCGGCGGCGAGCTGTTCCTGCGGGGCCGGGTCGGCGAGCGCTTCTGCGTCCGCAACTCCGGTGCCACGGTGGTCTCCGAGGGCGTCGGCGACCACGGCTGCGAGTACATGACCGGCGGCAACGCGGTCGTGCTCGGCGAGACGGGCCGCAACTTCGCGGCCGGTATGTCCGGCGGGTTCGCCTACGTCATCGACCTGGACCCGGACAACGTCAACAAGGAGCTGGTCTCCGCGGTCCACGCGCTGGACGCCGCCGACAAGCAATGGCTGCACGACGTGGTGCGCCGCCACCAGGAGGAGACCGGCTCGACCGTCGCCGCCAAGCTCCTCGCCGACTGGGATGCGGCTGCGGCCCGCTTCAGCAAGGTCATCCCGCCCACGTACAAGGCAGTGCTCGACGCCAAGGACGCCGCTGAGCAGGCCGGACTCTCCGAGTCCGAGACCCACGAGAAGATGATGGAGGCGGCGACCAATGGCTGACCCCAAGGGCTTCCTGACCCACCAGCGCGAGATCGCCAAGACCCGCCCCGTCGAGGAGCGCGTCAAGGACTGGAACGAGGTCTACCAGCCGGGCTCGCTGCTGCCGATCATCAGCAAGCAGGCGTCGCGCTGCATGGACTGCGGCATCCCCTTCTGCCACAACGGCTGCCCGCTCGGAAACCTCATCCCCGAGTGGAACGACTACGCCTACCGCGAGGACTGGACCGAGGCCAGCGAGCGGCTGCACGCGACCAACAACTTCCCGGAGTTCACCGGTCGCCTCTGCCCCGCCCCCTGTGAGGCCGCCTGTGTGCTGGGCATCAACCAGCCGCCGGTGACCATCAAGAACGTCGAGGTCTCCATCATCGACAAGGCGTGGGACAGCGGCGACGTCACCCCGCAGCCGCCCGAGCGCCTCTCCGGCAAGACCGTGGCCGTCATCGGCTCCGGCCCGGCCGGTCTGGCCGCCGCCCAGCAGCTGACCCGGGCCGGCCACACCGTGGCGGTGTACGAGCGGGCGGACCGCATCGGCGGTCTCCTCCGCTACGGCATCCCCGAGTTCAAGATGGAGAAGCGCCACATCAACCGCCGCATCGAGCAGATGCGCGCGGAGGGCACCAAGTTCCGTACGGAGGTGGAGATCGGCCGCGACATCGACGCCAAGAAGCTGCGCAAGCGCTACGACGCCGTCGTCATCGCCGCCGGCGCCACCACCTCCCGCGATCTGCCGGTGCCCGGCCGCGACCTCAAGGGCGTCCACTTCGCGATGGAGTACCTCCCGCTCGCCAACAAGGTGCAGGAGGGCGATCTGACGGTCGCCCCGATCACCGCCGAGGGCAAGCACGTCGTGGTCATCGGCGGCGGCGACACCGGTGCGGACTGCGTCGGCACCGCCCACCGCCAGGGCGCGGCCTCCGTCACCCAGCTGGAGATCATGCCCAAGCCGGGCGAGGAGCGCAGCGCCGGCCAGCCCTGGCCGACCTTCCCGATGCTCTACAAGGTCACCTCCGCGCACGAGGAGGGCGGCGAGCGGGTCTACTCCGTCTCCACCACCCACTTCGAGGGCGACGAGGACGGCAACGTCCAGTGGCTGCACCTGATCGAGGTGGAGTTCAAGGACGGCAAGCTGGAGCAGAAGCCGGGCACCGAGCGGAAGATCCCGGCCCAGCTGGTCACCCTCGCGATGGGCTTCACCGGCACCGACCAGGAGAACGGCCTGGTCGAGCAGTTCGGCCTGGAGCTGGACCAGCGCGGCAACGTCGCCCGTGACGGCGACTTCGCCACCAACGTCCCCGGTGTGTTCGTCGCCGGCGACGCCGGCCGCGGCCAGTCGCTGATCGTGTGGGCCATCGCCGAGGGCCGCTCCGCCGCCCGCGGTGTGGACCGCTTCCTGACCGGAGCCAGCGCCCTGCCGGCTCCCATCAAGCCGACGGACCGCGCACTGACCGTGTGACCGGCAGTGTGAGCGACCGTCCCTGAGTGTCCCGTACAACGTCGTACGGAGGCATGGGGACCGGGGCCGACCCCGATCCCGACCGCGGCGCCTGTCTCCTTCCCCGACCGGAGGGCAGGCGCCGCGGGTCTTCGCGGGAACACCCTCACGCCCGCGGGTCTTCGCGGGAAGTTCCCCCTCTCCGCCCGTCTTCGCGGGAACACGCTCGCCCCGCCCCCTCTTCCCGGGAAATTCCCCCACTCCCGCCCCTCTTCGCGGGAACACCCTCACCCCCGCCCCTCTTCGCGAGAACACCCCCCGCCCTCGCCTCGCCCGCTTCGCGGGGCTACCTCTGCCTCTCTTCGCGGGACTACCCCCGCCTCTCTTCGCGGGAATACCCGCCACCCCCACCCCGTTGTGGCCCGCAAGGGGCCCTCGCGTCCCCTACGGGATCTGTTCGCCCGCCCCCAACAGGCCGCTGCGCTCGGTCGGGAAGCGCCGCCCCAACTGCCGCGCCAGTTCCTGGGCCGGGGCCGGTAATGCCTGTGCGGGGGGATCGGCCGGCGGCCGGAAGTCGTGCACCGGCGGATGCCACGCCCCCAGGTCGATCCGGCGGTCGCTCAGCGGCAGCACCCACCGCGGGTCGGCGTGCACCCGCAGCACCTGCGCCTCAAGCTGCGTCCACGCTCCGTCGGTCACCGTGCGCTCACCGACCCGGCGTGCCTCCAACTGCACGGGGCAGTGCACCAGTCGGGGTGGTCGTACCAGCTCGGACGGCTCCGTCCATGGAGCGTCCGTCGACGGCGCCATGGCGCCCGTCCCTTCCTCGGTCCCCCTCGCGTCCGGCGGCAGATTGAACACCACGTCCGGGCGTACCGCGAGGTTCTTGGCGGTGCGCCCCCGGGTCGGCAGCCAGAGGCTCACGACCGGGCCGAGTTCCCACCGGATCCGCAGCTCGACCAGCACGAATGTTCCGTCGTCGTTCTCCGTGGACAGCAGCGCCGGGGTGACCGAACTGCTCTTCTCCAGCGCGCCTTTCATGCCGTCGAGGATAGAAGCCAGATGATTCGGTGCTCACCGAAATGTTATCAGAGGTTACTCTGTGTACATGAACCGATGGGACGCAGATCAGGAAAGCCTCGCGGAGACGCCCGACCTCGCCGCTCTCGCGGCGCTGCTCGCGGACCGCACCCGCGCCGCCATCTGCATGGCCCTGCTCGACGGCGGCACCTGGACCGCCGGTGAGCTCGCCGAATACGCCGGTGTGGCGCCCTCCACGACCACCGAGCACCTCAACCTCCTGGTCTCCGGCGGCCTCCTCGCCGAGGAGCGCCAGGGCCGGCGGCGCTATGTCCGCCTGGCCGGGCCGGGCACCGCGGAGGTCCTGGAGAACCTCGCCGGCCTGGCCCCCTACCGCCATGTCCCGATCCGCTCCCTGGCCGAGGCCAACCAGCGAAGAGCCCTGCACCATGCCCGTACGTGCTACGACCACATCGCCGGCGCCCTCGGGGTCGCCCTCGCCGAGGCGATGACCGAACGCGGCCTGCTCGCCCGGGAGTACGGCCTGGTGCTGACCCGCGCCGGGGCCCGGTGGCTGACCGCCGTCGGCATCCCCGACACCGGCCCCTCGGCCGCCCATCGCGCCCATGTGCGCACCTGCTTCGACTGGACGGTGCGCCGCCAGCACCTCTCCGGCGCGGTCGGTGCCGCCCTCTACCGCCACGCCCTGGACCGCGCGTGGATCGCCAAGTCGCCCACCACCCGCATCCTCGGCGTCACCGACGCGGGCCGTACGGCCTTCCGGGAGCTGCTCGGCCTGCCCGACGAGGCGCTCTTCCCGTCCCTCCCGCTCACGTCCCCCCGTACTTGACCGCCGCGGGGACGCCCGGGCGCTCAGTCCTCGCCGACGTGGCGGAGCCGGTCGTCGCCGAGCCTGTGCTGGGTGTCCTGGAGCAGGATCCGCAGCAGCCCGGCGAGCTGCTCCTGCTGCTCGGGCGTCAGTCCGCCGACCAACTCGGCCTCACGGCACAGCACTTGGTCGACGGTGGCCTCGACCAGCTCATGGCCGGCCGGGGTGAGTGCGACCAGGACCGTACGCGTCCGGCCCTCGCCCGGCCGCCGGGTCACCAGCCCCTCGCGCTCGGCGCGCGCCACCCGCTGGGAGATCGCCCCCGCGGTGACCATCGAGCGCCGGCTCAGCTCACGGGTCGTCAGGGTGTACGGCTCGCCGCTGCGGCGCAGCATGCTGAGCAGGTCGAGGGTGGCCGTGTCCACCCCGGCGGCGGCCAGCACCCGCCGCCGGTCGTCGCCCAGGAGCTTGGCCAGCTGCCAGATGGGCGTCACGATCCCGATGGAGGACACCGGGGTGCCGGGGCGTTCGCGCTCCCAGGCGGCGGCGATCTCCTCGACGGGGTACGGGGCGGCCTGCGCCGTGGAGCGGTCGGGGCCGCGCTCCGCCTTGAAATCCCTTGCCACTGGCCCTCCCGGTGATGTTATGTTCAGCTCTAAATATAGACCTAAACGAACGAAGTCCTGGTCCGTGCTCTGGATTTAGGGCTGAACATGATGAACGGAGCTCAGCGTATGTCACGCACCATCCTGGTCACCGGCGGCGGAACCGGCATCGGACGCGCCGTCGCCCACCACTTCGCGGCCCAGGGCGACGAGGTCGTCGTCACCGGCCGCCGCCCCGGACCCCTCCAGGACACGGCCGGCGGCCACCCGGGCATCCGCCCGCTGGTCTGCGACCACACCGACCCCGAGTCGCTCACCGCGCTGCTGGCCGAGCTCCCCGCCCGCATCGACGTCCTGGTCAACAACGCCGGCGGCAAGACCGACTTCGACGCCGCGGCCGACGGCGCCGCCGACCTCGCCGCCTACGCCCGCGACTTCCGCGCCAACCTCGACGCGAACCTGCTCAGCGCCGCACTGACCACCACGGCGGTGCGGGACCGGCTGGCACCCGGTGGTGCCGTCGTCCACATCGGATCGATCGCCGCCGACCAGGGGGCGGGCTCCTATGGAGCGGCCAAGGCCGGCCTCGCCTCCTGGAACGTCGAGCTGTCGCGGACACTCGGCCCGCGCGGCATCACCGCGAACGTCGTCGCGCCCGGCTATATCGCCGACACCGACTTCTTCGGCGACCACCTCACCGCCGAGCGCCGCGAGAGCCTGGTGGCCGCCTCGGCCGTGGGCCGCGCGGGCTCCCCGGACGACATCGCGGGGACGGTCGCCTTCCTTGCCTCACCGGCGGCCCGGCACCTCACCGGCCAGGTGCTCAACGTCAACGGCGGCACCCGCACCACCCGTTGACGCCCTAGGCGTCGCCCTCCACCAAGCGGGCCGGGAACCCGCCGGTCGCCACCGGGCCCCAGCGGCGCGGAACCACCCGGATCAGCGACTTGCCCTGCTTGCGCATCGCCGCACGGTACTCGTCCCAATCCGGGTGCTCGCCGGCGATGTTGCGGTAGTACTCCACGAGCGGCTCGATCGAATCCGGAGCGTCGATCACCTCGGCTTCGCCGTCGATCTGCACCCACGGGCCGTTCCACTCGTCGGACAGCACGATGACGCTGACCGACGACACCCGTCGGGCGTTGCGGACCTTGGCCCGCTCCGGGTACGTCGACATCACCAGCCGCCCGGAGTCGTCCACCCCGCAGGTCAGCGGCGAGCCCTGCGGGGTGCCGTCGCTGCGGCGGGTGAGCAGGATCGCGCGGTGACGGGGGCGGACGAACTCCAGCAGCTCGGGCAGTTCGACACGGTGGGTGGTGGCGATGGAAGGGCTCATACGGCCGAGCGTAGGGCGTTGCGCGCGCTCCGAGGCGAACGCGCGGGCGACGGCCCCGCCGCGTCGCGCCCGGCCGGCGGCGGTCAGCCCTTGAGCAGCTCCTTGCCGGTGGCCGCGTCCACGACCTTGCGGTCGCCCAGCGCGTCCTGGAGCTTGACCTTCACCTTGTCGGTGGCCAGCATCTCGGTGCACATCCCCTTGGCGCTCTTCTTCTTGCCCCAGCCGGTCACCACCACCAGCCGCTCGGACTCCTGGCTGCGCGCACCGAAGCGGACGTCGCAGGCGCTGTGCCCGACGGTCACCGTGATCTCCCGTATGTCCTTGCTCTTCGGGTCCTTGGGGCGCTCCGCGCCGACCAGCGGCAGCAGCGCCTCCTGCCGCCCCGCCACCGGCGAGACCTTCGGCCAGTCCCGCACTATCTGGTCCGCCCGGCGCTCGAAGGCGTCCTGCTTCTTCGACGGCGTCGCGCCGCTCACGGTCTGCTGCTTCTGACCGCAGCCGGACAGGGCGACGGCGCCGGACGCCGCCAGCGCCAGCACGGCGGCGAGCGAACGGGTGCGGGAGAGGTGGGATCCTCGCATGACATGCCTCCTTGGTTCAGCTCTCTGACGTGCCGAAGGCAAGACGGGTTCCGGCCGGATCCGAACGCGTTCGCGGTCCGCTCAATCCGCCCACGGCGCAAGCCGTCCCGCGGCGGCCCGACCGTCCCTTAGCGTCCACGCCATGGACACCTTCACCCCGATCACCCCCGTCAGGATCACCGACAACGTCTGGCAACTCCCCTTCCCCGTAGGGCACGTGTACGCCGTCGCCCTCCCCGACGACGGATACGCGCTGGTCGACACCGGCCTACCGGGCTCGGCCCCCGCCATCCTCGACGCACTGGCCCGGATCGGCGGCCGGCCGCAGCAGCTGCGGCAGATCGTGCTCACCCACTTCCACCTGGACCACATGGGCTCCGCCGCCGACCTCGTCGCCGCCACCGGAGCCCGCGTACTGGCCGGCGCACTGGACGCCCCGTACATCCGCGGTACCGCCCCGGAGCCCGTGCCCGCCTTCACCGCCGCCGAACGCACGTTGCACGAAGGGATCATGGCGGACCTCGCCGCCGCCGAGGTCCCGCCGCCGCGCCCCACCGCGGTCGATGTCGAACTGCACGACGGCGACACCCTCGACGGCTGGCCGGAGCCGGTCCGGGTGCTCCATGTCCCCGGCCACACACCGGGCGCGATCGCGCTGCATCTGCCCGGGAGCCGGCTGCTGTTCCCCGGCGATGCCATCGGCACCGATCCCGACGGCGGGCGTGCGGTCCTCGGCCCGGGCAACGTCGAACGGGAGGCGGCCATCGCGGCCTTCCGGCGGCTGGCCGCCCTCGACGACCTCGACACGGTGTGCGTGGCGCACGGCAGGCCGATCCGCACCGGCGCCCGGAAGGTGCTCGCGGCGGCGCGCCCGGAGGAGGACTGGCTGTGACCTGGGCGCCCCACCGGGGGGACTTGGGCGGCTCAGCCGGAGTCGCGGGCCTGGACGTGGAAGGTGCCCAGCCGGTGGGTCGCCGGGGCGGTGCCGGGGGCGCGGATGAGGGCGTCGACCAGTTCCGCGATCCGGTCCGGCGCGGTGATCTCGGCGCGGACGCTGGTAAGCCGGGGGCGCAGCAGCCGGGCCAGCAGCAGATCGTCCGCGCCGACCACCGCGATGTGGTCGGGGGAGGCGGTACCGATCGTGCGGCCGGCGTCCTGGAGGGCGCGCATCAGCAGCATCGCGTACTCGTCGTTGTAGGCGAACACCGCGTCCAGGCCCCACCGCGGCCAGTCGGCGGCGAGCCGCGCCGCGGACTCCTCGGTGAGCGCGAGGTCCAGCGGCCGCACCCGGACGCCCGGGTGGGCGGCGGCCGCGGCCCGTACGCCGGCCAGCCGGGGCTCCGCGAAGGCGGCGAGGCCCGGCTCGGCGGGCCGCACCACCCCGATCCGGCGCCGGCCGCCGGCCAGCAGATGCTCCCCGGCCCGCAGCCCGGCCTCCCGCTGGTCGAGCAGGAGGGTATGGGCGCCGGGCGGCGCCGACGGCCCGTGGGTGAGGACCGCGGCCGTACCGGAGCGGTGCAGCAGTTCGACGGCGGCCGCGTCCAGCGGCGGGCCGTGCAGCGTCAGCACGGCGGCCGGCCGCAGTTCGGCCCAGGCGCGGGCGGCCGCCACCGGGGAGGCGGCGGGCGCGCCGTGCAGTACGACGGTGTAGCCGAGGCCGTGCAGCGCGGTCTGGAAGCCGGCCAGGAACCGGGTGAAGAGGGGGCCGAGGACCGGCACCGTGTCGGCGTGCGCGGCCAGCAGCACGATGCTGCCCCGCCCGGCCCGCAGACTCCGGGCCGCCGCGTGCGGCACGTAGCCCAGCTCCTCGGCCGCCGCCCGCACCCTCGCCTGGGTGCGCTCGCCGACCCGCCCGGCGGCCTGCCCGTTCAGGACGTAGGAGACCGTCGCGCGGGAGACCCCGGCGCGCCGGGCAACGGCCGCGCTGGTGGGGGGCGTTGGATGGGCCCGTGGGCCGGCTGGGTCAGTCATGCTGCTGGGCATCCTCGCACAGGGGTTTTGCCCGGCGGGTCGGGGCGCGGCACATTCCTCACGGCTACTGACACGTGTAACGTCGCAGGGGTGCGGTCTGTCCCCGGCCAAGTCCGGGGCCGGGGGCGCCGGTAGACCGGAGCGGACCTGCGGGAGAGAGGGCACGGGCATGCAGCTGCACACCCACGAATGGGGCGCCGGCGAACGGATCGCGGTGCTGGTCCACGGGATGATGTCCGACCACCGCACCTGGCGCCGGGTCGGCCCGGCGCTCGCCGAGCGGGGCTACCGCGTCATCGCCGTCGATCTGCGCGGCCACGGCCGCAGCCCGCGCGGCGAGTACGGCGCCGAGCTGTACGCCGACGACCTGGTCGAGACCCTGCCGGCCGCCCCCGAAGTCGCCATCGGCCACTCCCTGGGCGGCCTGGCGCTCTCCCTGGCCGTGGAGCGGCTGCAGCCGCGTCGCGCGGTCTACAGCGAACCGGCCTGGTCGCTCGGCCGGGTCGAACAGCCCGTCGACCCGGCCGTGTTCGTCACCTTCAAGACCGCCCACCGCACGATGGTGCGGAGCTTCAACCCGCGCTGGGACGACATCGACGTCGACATCGAACTCGCCACGGTCGCGGACTGGGACACCGGGACCGCCCTGGCGCTGTCCACCGAGCGGCTCCAGGACCGGACACCCGAGAAGCCGGTCGTCCCCTCGCTGGTCCAGATCGCGGGGGAGAGCTTCCTCTTCCCGGACCAGGCGGCGGCCACCGCCGACCTGACCGACCGGGGCTTCGAGGTCCGCACGGTGCCCGGCGCGGGCCACACCATCCACCGCGACGACTTCGACGGCTTCCTGGCGGGGCTGGAGGGGTGGGTCTAGGGGCGCGTCCGTCAGGGCTCCGGCCGGCGGGCCGACCCCGGCCGTACCGGTCGACGCCCGCTGTCATACCGCGCCGTGCTGCCGGACCAGCAGCGTCCCCAGTGCCGTGCGCCGGTGCAGTACGCAGCGGCCCGCGCGGACCGTGGTGATCAGGCCCGCGCCGCGCAGCGCGGCGGTGTGGGCGGAGGCGGTGGCGTTGCTGACGCCCAGTCGCCGGGCGAGCCCGGTGGTGGAGTGCTCCGCCGCGAGCAGCAGCAGGATCTCCAGGCGGGTGCGTCCCAGCACCTCGGCCAGCGCGTCGGCCGTGCCGTTCGCCCCGTCGGGAGTGAGCGGCAGGCCCGGACCGGCCGGGTAGGTCAGGAACAGGGGGCGGCCGGGCAGGTCGGCGATGAGGGGCGGGCCACTCCAGTGGAAGGTGGGCTGGAGCACCAGGCCGCGCCCGCGCAGCCGGCGGTCCGACTCCCCGGGCCCGGCGAACTCCCAGACGCCGCCGCGGAGTCGGCCGCCGGGCACGAGCCGGTCGAGCGCGGCGCCGATACCGTGCTCGGCCACCGTCAGCGCATGGCGGGTGAACTCCGCCCGGTGCAGGTCCTGCACCACGGGCCATACGGGGCGCACGGCCGTTTCGAAGGCCGCGTGCTGTGCGCGGCGCAGGAGCCGGAGGGCCTCGGCGTCGCCCCGGTGCAGCGCGCGGATCCACGGCGGTGCCGGGGCCGGGTGCCGGGCGTAGACCCGCTCGATCTCGGCGCGCACCACTTCCGGGCGGTCGGCCCGCACCGCCTCCAGTCCCTCCGCCAGGCTGTCGCTGAACACATCGAGGAACCGCGGGGCTTCACCGGCGGGGACCAGGTCCGCCAGGGGCTCGGCGGCGGCCGGCAGCGCCCGCAGCAGCCGTTGCCGCCAGCGGCCGAAGAGCACCGCGTCGTCGGGCCGGGTCATCCGCAGCAGGGCCACGTTCAGCTCCTGCAGCGGGGCCGGCCGGGGGGCGAACCGGACCCGGGCGAAGTCGGCGGCCGTGAAATGGATCCGGATCACTACTCTCCTCCGCGGCACCGCGCCATCGTTTCGGCCCGGCCCTCAACGTTCGCCCGTGCCGCGGCCGGACGCCAGCATTCAGGTCATGTCCTCCTCATTCACTCATGGCGCCGGCGCGGTGACCCGGCGGACCGTCACCGCCTCGGCCGCACTGGCCGCCGCGCTGCTGCTCACCGGTGGCGCCCGCGCGACGGCACGGCCCGCGGCGGCACCCGCCGGCGGCCGCATCCTGCGGCTGCCCGCACCGACCGGTCCGCACCGCATCGGCCACACCACGCTGTATCTGGTCGACCCCGCCCGGCGCGACCCGTGGGATGCCGCCCTCGCCGTACGGGAAGTGATGGCCACAGTCTGGTATCCGGCCCGCGCCGTCCACGGCCACCCGGTCGCCCCGCAGATGACCGCCGACGCCGCGGCCCTGTTCGGGCGGATCGACGCCGCGATCCACCACCTGCCGAAGTCCGGTGTGGACTGGGCGGCCACCATGACCCATGCGCACAGGGGCGCCCCCGCGCAGGCCGTACCGCGCCCGGTGCTGCTCTACAGCCCGGGGGGCGGTGATCCGCGCACCCTGGGCACCGGGGTCGCGGAGGAACTGGCGAGCCACGGCTGGGTGGTGGTGGCCGTCGACCACCCCGGCGACGCCGCCGAGGTCGCCTTCCCCACCGCGAGGGCGGGCCGGGGGCGGGTCCGCCCGACCGTCTTCCGGGGCGACCCCCGTACGTCCCCGGAGACCTTCCGCACCGCGATCGGCACCCGGATCGCGGACCTCCGCTTCGTGCTGGACCAGTTGGCGGTCCTGGCGGCCGGCGGCAACCCCGACGCGGCCGGCCGCCCGCTGCCGCCGGACCTCGGCCGGGCGCTGGATCTGCGGCGGGTGGGCGCCTACGGGCACTCGGCCGGCGGGACCACCGTGGCCGAGGCGATGTACGAGGACCGCCGGATCGGCGCGGCGGTCGACATGGAGGGCTACCTCGACCACCCGGCGCCCGGTCCGGGCCGGGAAGGGGAGCTGTTCCCGGTCGCCCGCCACGGGGTGGACCGTCCGCTGCTCCTGCTGGGAACCGACGGCTTCCCCGGCCGCGCGGAGCTGGCGCGGTCCTGGGCGGCGATGCTCGCCCATCCGGGAGGGCACACCCGCCGGCGGCGGATCGACCACGCCGCGCACGCGGTGTTCACCGACTACGCCGCGCTGGCGCCCCAGTTGCAGGCCGCCGGACTGATGCCGCCCGAGGATCGGGTCGCGCTGGTCGGCGCGATCGAGCCGGCCGTATCGGTGCCCCTGGTGCGGCACCACATCCGGTCGTTCTTCGCCCGGCACCTGCCCCGGCGCTGACCGGTCGGCTCAGGTCACGGGCAAGGCTCCCGCTCACGTATCGCAGTCCAGCAGGGACTTGCACAGTCCGCAGCGTGCCTGGAGCCGTCCGCGCACCGGGACCCGGATCCGCTGATCGCACACCGGGCAGCGGAACGACACCCGCAGCGGCGGCCCCTCGAAGGCGTAACCGCCGTCCGGGCCCGGCGGGCGGCCGGTGTGCCGCGGATCCTGTGCCGCCCGGCGGTCCTTGGCGTAGCGGAGCCGCGCGGCCCACCCGGCGCCGGCGAGCGGCGGCCGGCGCGCGTCCTGGCGGGCCCGCGCCGCGCCCGCCGCATACGCGTCGTACGCCTGCGGGCTGGTGAACCACGGCGCCGGGTCCTCACCGAAGAACTCCGCCCGCTTGGCGAGGACGTAGCCGAACTCCTCCGGCGTCAGATAGCCCAGCTTCTGGGAGAACGGGCCGTGCTCGCGGTAGGCGTCCAGCAGCAGCCAGCCCGAGCCGAGGTACGCCGCCGCGGTATCGGTGAGGATCTCGTTGTCGCGGGTGCCGGGGAACGACAGGTCCAGGCGGTGCAGATAGATGTGCATCACCTCATGGGCCAGCGCGGCGCCGATGTCCTTGCGGTGCTTCTTGAAGCGTGCGTTGAGTTCGATGAAGTACTCGGGTCCCGCGGTGAGTTCGACGTTCGCGGCGTGCTCCATCTCGCGGAAGCCGACCACCATCCGCGCGTCCGGCAGCCGCAGCTGCCGCACCAGGGCATGGGCGACGCGCTGCGCCCCCAGATACAGGTCCTCGGTGTCGTCGAAGGCCACGTCGACCGGGAGCACGCTGGTGGCGAAGGTGCTCACCGTGTCGTACGACAGGCGTGCGAACACGGCGTGGACGGCCGCGCGCACCGTGTCGAGATGAGGGAATCCGTGCTCGATACCGCTGCCACCCGTGGTCACCCGGCCCACTCTACGACTGCCCCGGTTCGTCCGGTATGGGCCGTACGGGGCGTGGGTAGTAAGGGAGTTGGCTGGATGCGCACCCTTGTCACCCTGATCGCCCACTCCACATAATCCAAGGGCGCTTTACGGACTCATCCCCCACTGGGTCCGGACGCCTCACGGCGTGCCGCCGTTCCTCCACGCACTTTTTCGGCGGGTACGTCCGGCTCCGGTGTTGGCATGGGCTCGTCAGCGACGTGCAACCCCCCACGAAAGGAAGCCCGTTGCGCAGCTACCGGAAGCTCCTGAAGAGAACCACCGCCGTCGGCGCGATCGCCCTGGCCGCCTTCAGCCTCCAGCCCGGCTCGGCCTCCGCGGCCCCCGCCCCCGACCCGTCCGGGTCCCACACCAAGGTCGTCGGCGGCACCAAGGCCGAACAGGGTGAATACCCCTTCATGGTCCGGCTGTCGATGGGCTGCGGCGGCGCCCTCTACGCCAAGGACATCGTGCTCACCGCGGCGCACTGCGTCGACGGCAGCGGCGACAACACCTCCATCACGGCCACCGCGGGTGTGGTCGACCTGGAGGACGCAAGCGCCGTCAAGGTCAACTCCACCAAGGTCCTCCAGGCCCCCGGCTACAACGGCAAGGGCAAGGACTGGGCGCTGATCAAGCTCGCCAAGCCGATCGACCAGCCGACCCTGAAGATCGCCGAGAACGACAAGCTCAACAACGGCGACTTCGAGATCGCCGGCTGGGGCGCCGACAAGGAAGGCGGCGACCAGCAGCGCTACCTCCTCAAGGCGACCGTGCCGTTCGTGGACGACGCCACCTGCAAGAAGGCATACGGCGACCAGCTCACGCCCGGCGACGAGATCTGCGCCGGCAAGCTGGACACCGGCGGCGTCGACACCTGCCAGGGCGACTCCGGCGGCCCGATGTTCCGCAAGGACGACGCCGGCGAGTGGCTCCAGGTCGGCATCGTCTCCTGGGGCGAGGGCTGCGCACGGCCCGGTAAGCCCGGTGTCTACAGCGAGGTGAGCACCTTCGCCGCGGACATCAAGAAGGCCGCGGGCGAGCTCGGCGGCTGACCGCACCACCCACGCACACCACGGCCCGGGGGCAGCGGATCCCCGGGCCGTCGCGGTGTCCGCGCTCCCGGACCCCGGCCCGGGACTTTGGTCCCCCCGCGCACGGGGCGTTGGTCCGCCCGAGCCCGGGACCAAACGCACCCCGCCGACCGGGCCCTGTGGCGTCAGCGACGGCCCTACGGCCCCTGGCCGCACCCGCGGGCCCCTCCCTAGCGTGAACGGCATGTCCACCGAGCCCCGCACCCGGCCCCCGGCGCGCGACCGCGACCACCGCGTGACGGTCGCCGCCCTCCTGCTCCTCGCCGCCTGCACCGCGGCCCTGACCTACGTCCTGCTGGGCGGCCACCGCGACGACCCCGTCGAGACGGAGTCGACCGCCGACGCCCCCGCCCGCGCCGTCCTGCGCTAGGGCCCCGCCCTGCTCGTGGAGGCCGTACGGGCCGCCGCCGCCGGCGACTCCCTGGTCTCGCCCGCGATCACCGTCCGGCTGCTGCGCGAGCCGGCCCCCGCCACCGGCCGCGGCGCGGCGGCCCGCACCCCCGCCGAACCGCTCACCGAGCGCGAACGGGACGTCGTACGGGAACTGGCGCGCGGCCGGACCAACGCCGAGATCGCCGACCGGCTGTATGTCTCGCTCTCCACGGTCAAGTCCCATCTGGCGCAGGTGCAGACCAAGCTGGCCGCCCGCAACCGCGTCGAGATCGCCGCCTGGGCCTGGGAGAGCGGCCTGGCCGCGGAGAGCACATGAGCGGCCGCCGTGGGAGAGGCGGATGAGCCCGATGTCGGGGTGGGCCCGCAGCCACCCCCAAGGCGCCGTCGCCGCCAAGGCCGTCCTGGCGGTGGTCCTGCTGTTCCTGGTCGGTGTGGAGACCGTGGTGCTGGCCCGCCAGCCCACCCGCCCGCACGCCATCGTCGTGGCCACCGCCGTCGTCGTCTGCCTGTGCGCCGTGCCGTACGCCCGGATCCCGCTGACCGTACGGCCTGGACCGCGGCCGCCGTCTCGCTGACCGCCTCGGCGGTGCTGATCGCCGGGCAGCACGCCCTGCAGGTGTGGGGCCTGGGGAGGGGATCGCGCTGCTGGTGCTGCTGACCGCCGGCTCGCCGCGGGCCCCGCCGCCGAGGGCGGCTGGGAGCTGATCGCCGTACTGCCCCTGGACGGCGACCGGCCCGCCTGACCCCTGCGGCCACATCTGCCCAACAACATCTGTCCAACACCTGCCCCTCCTTTGTCCATAGGCGCACCCCCCGCCCCGGCAGCACGCTGTCCGCCGAAAGCCAGTGCACGCCCGAAGGGGAGGACAGCGCGCGTGAACCCACAGTCAGGTGCCCCGCGCGGGCCCAGCCGCAGACAGCTCGTCGCCGCCACCGCGCTCGCCCCGGTCGCCGGCGCCCTGCCGCTCGGCGCGTCCCCCGCCGCGGCCGCACCGCGCGCGGACGAGCGGGTGCTGCGGTCCGACGCGCTGGAGGTCCGGGTCGACACCGCCTTCCCGCGCATCGTCTCCTACACCGACCGCGGCACCGGCGCCGTGCTGCACGGCCAGGAGACCGCCCTCACCCAGGTCCTCATCGACGGCACCGCCCGCACCCCCCGCGTCACCCAACGGGCCCGCGCCGACCGCGCCACCTACACCCTCGCCTTCGACGGCGGCACCGAGATCACCGTCGAGATCGCCGTCCAGGGATGGCGGACCACCTGGCGCGTCACCGACGTCGCCGACACCCCCGCGCTGCGCGTGGGCACCCTGGAGATCCCCGGCCTCGCGCTGCTCAGCGTCCGCAGCGACCAGCCCGGCGCCGCCCTGCTGGCCGCCCGCCTCGAACTGGACAAGGTCAAGAGCGGCGACACCCTGATCGAGGTCTCCGACACCACCCCCGCCGAGGCCGCACCCACCGGCTGCGCCTACGCCGTCGTCGCCACCGACCGGCTGGCCGCCGGCATCGAGACCAACAGCGTCCACGACACCCCCACCGGCGCCACCACCTGGGAAAACGGCCGGCTGTCGCGGCAGACCCTCAAGGGCGACGGCTTCGTCAAGGCGCAACTGGTCCCCGGCCAGTGGACCCACCGGGCGGCCGGAGCGCCGGTGGCCGCCACCGACCCGCTGCCGCAGGCCACCGTCATCGTCACCCGCGACCGCAACGGCGACGGCCGCACCGACTGGCAGGACGCCGCCATCGCGCTGCGCGACATCATGGTCATGCCGCTGGGCGCCGACGAACAGCATCTGCGGGTGGTCGCGCACATCCCGTTCAACTTCGCCAGCCAGGCCACCAACCCGTTCCTCGCCACCCTCGACAACGTCAAGCGGATCGCGCTGGCCACCGACGGACTGCGGCAGTTCACCCTCCTCAAGGGCTACCAGTCCGAAGGCCACGACTCCGCGCACCCCGACTACGGCGGCAACTACAACGAGCGGGCCGGCGGCCTCGCCGACCTCAACGCCCTGGTCCGCGCCGGCAAGAAGTGGAACAGCGACTTCGCGGTGCACGTCAACGCCACCGAGTCCTACCCCGTCGCGCACGCCTTCTCCGAGACGCTGGTCGACAAGGACGACAAGCAGTGGGACTGGCTCGACCAGTCCTACCGCATCGACGCCCGCCGCGATCTGGTCTCCGGCGACATCGCCCGGCGCTTCGCGCAACTGCGCGAGGAGACCGACCCCGCCCTCAACACCCTCTACATCGACGTCTTCCGCGAATCCGGCTGGAACTCCGACCGCCTCCAGCGCCATCTGCGCGACCAGGGCTGGCACCTCACCACCGAATGGGGCCACGGCTTGGAACGCTCCGCCCTGTGGTCGCACTGGGCCACCGAGACCGACTACGGCCCCGACACCTCCCGCGGCATCAACTCCCAGCTGATCCGCTTCCTGCGCAACCACCACAAGGACGTCTTCGCCGACAAGTGGCCCACGCTGCTGGGCAACGGCCGGATGGGCAACTTCGAAGGCTGGGTCGGCAAGACCGACTGGCACGCCTTTCACACCGTCATCTGGACCGAGGCGCTGCCCGCCAAGTACCTCCAGGCGTACCCCATCAAGACCTGGGGCGCACACGAGATCACCTTCGAGGGCCCCACCCGGACCTCGGTCAGCGACGCCGGCTCCGCTTCCGTGGGCTTTTCGAAGAGCGGCACCCGCAGGATCACCACCGACGGCCGCCTGGTCTACGACGGCGGCACCTACCTGCTGCCCTGGGAGCCCCGCCGCGCCACCGACCCCGGCAAGCTCTACCACTACAACCCCCGGGGCGGCACCACCAGTTGGACCCTGCCGCGCGGATGGTCCTCGGCCACCGCCGTACACGCCTACCGGCTCACCGACCAGGGCCGCACCCAGGAGACCCCGATCCCCGTCACCGGCGGACGGATCACCCTCACCGCGCAGCCCGGCGTCGCCTACGTCCTCTACCGCGACCGGGCCCCCGCCCAGGGCGACCCCGACTGGGGCGAGGGCACCGCGCTGACCGACCCCGGCTTCCACGCCGGGACCCTGGACGCCTGGCAGACCACCGGCCCGGCCTCCGTACGACGCAGCGACCTGGGCGACTACGAGCTGGTCGTCGACGCGGGCGGCGCCGCCGCCGTCACCCAGAAACTCACCCGCCTCGCCCCCGGCACCTACGCCGCCTCCGTGCAGATCGAGGTCGGCGCGAAGCCGGGGGAGCGGCGGCGGGCCGCCCTGGAGATCCGCACCGCCGACGGCGTCACCGCCGCCAACTGGACCGACACCTCCACCGCCGGCAACTACGTGGCGGCCGACCGCAAGTCCGGCACCCGCTTCCAGCGCCTGTTCACCCGCTTCACCGTCCCCGAGGGCGGCGGCCCGGTCACCCTCGCCCTCACCGCCGCGGCGGGCCGCGCCCGGGTCCGGTTCGACAACGTCCGCGTCGTCCCCGCCGAACCCACCGCCAAGAAGGGCACCCTGGTCCACGAGGACTTCGAGCACGTCCCCCAGGGCTGGGGCGTCTTCGTCAAGGGCGACGCGGGCGGCAGCACCGACCCCCGCACCCATATCGCCCAACGGCACGCCCCCTTCACCCAGCGCGGCTGGAACGGCAAGGCGATCGACGACGTCATCGACGGCGGCCAGTCCCTCAAGTCGCGCGGCGAGAACACCGGCCTGGTCTACCGGACCGTCCCGCACACCGTCCGCTTCACCGCCGGCCGCCGCTACCGCGTCACCTTCCGCTACGAGAACGCCACGGCCGGCCAGTACGCCTGGATCACCGCCGTCGACGAGCCCGCACCCCGCGAGCTGATCCGCAGCCCCCTGCCGGTCGCCACCCGACCCACCACCCACACCTACGAGTTCACCGCACCCGACCGCGGTGAGCCCTGGGTCGGCCTGCGCAAGACCGGCGACGACGGGACGGCGGAGTTCGTCCTCGACGCGTTCGAGGTGCGCGAGGTGTAGCGCAGCCGGCCGTGGGGGCGGGTCGGTGCGTCCCCACGGCCCCCTAGGCGTGATCCACGCAGATCGGCGAGACCCGCCCCGGCCCCGCGCAGGGCCCCAGACCGGGCGCCCCCGCCCCTTCCCCCACCAGGGCCGGGGCGCCCTCCCACTCCCACAGCAGCAGCTCGTTGCCGCCCTCGCGCAGCACCGGGCCCGGCACGAACAGGGCGCGCTGCGGCCCCACCGAGCGGTAGCGGCCCAGGCAGAACCCGTTGATCCAGGCGATCCCATGGCTCCAGCCCGGCAGCACCAGATCGGCGTCCCCCGGCCGCCCCGCCACCGTCACCGTCCCCCGGTACAGCCCCGGATCCCCGCCGGCCCCCGACACCCCCCGGAACGGGACCCTCGCCAGCGCCCCGGCCTCCTCCAGCGCGTCCAGCCGCAGCCCCCGCGACCGTACGCCGTGCAGATACTGCCGCTCGTGCAGCACCCCGCCCACGATCCCCTTGGACTCGCCCAGCCGCGGCCCGTAATTGACCCGTCCCAGCGACGCCACCCACAACTCCACCGACGCCGGCCCCGCCACCTCCCCGACCACGGCGTCCTCGGCGTCCACCACCGCCCGGCGCTCCCCGTCGACGTACACCACCGCCCGGTCCCGCAGCCCGCTCACCCGCAGCGGATACCGGCCCCGCGGCCCCGGCACCGCCACCCGGTAGCGGACCAGCCCCCGGTCCACGCCCAGCTCCTCGAAGGTCGCCGGGACGCCGCCCTCGACCTCGTCGCCGCCCAGCGCCGCCATCACCTCCCCGGCCGGCGCCCACTCCTCCACCACCGCCGCCGCCGGACCCGCCAGCCCCGGCGGCGGTGCCGGCACCTCCGGCAGCGGCCCGTCCGCCCATCGGGCCAGCACCTCGCGAAAGCGCCAGAACTTCTCCGTCGGGCGCCCGCGCTCATCGACCGGCGCCCCGTAGTCGTACGACGTCACCGTCGCCCGCAGCTCCCCGTCGTGCAGCTCACCCGCGCGGTTGGCCCCCGCCCACCCGCCGAAACTGGTGCCGCCGTGCGCCATGTAGACATTGACCGAGGCGCCGCACTCCAGAACCTCGCGCAGCGCCTCCGCCGCGTCCTCGGGGGCGCGCGGCGACTCCGCCCGCCCCCAGTGCGCGAACCACCCGCACCAGAACTCCATGCACATCAGCGGCCCGCCCGGCTGACGGCGCCGCAGCGCCGCGAACGCCTCCCGCGCCCCCGACCCGAAGTTGACGGTGGCGAGCACACCGGGCACCGACCCACCGCTGAGCATGTGCTCCTCGGGCCCGTCCGAGGTGAACAGCGGTACCCGCACCCCCAGCTCGCGCAGCCGCCCCACGAGGTGCGCCAGATAGCGGGCGTCGCTGCCGTACGAGCCGTACTCGTTCTCCACCTGCACCATGACCACCGGACCGCCGCCCGCGCCACCGGGCCCCGCCGCCGTGCACTGCCGCGCCACGACCTGCGGCAGCAGCCGCGCGAACCAGGCGTCCACGGCCCGCAGGAACTCCGCGTCCCGGGTGCGCACCCGCCGGCCCAGCGGCCCGGTCAGCCAGTGCGGCAGCCCGCCGTTCTCCCACTCCGCGCAGATGTACGGCCCCGGGCGCACGATCGCCCACAGCCCCGCCGCCCGCGCCGCGTCCAGGAACCGGCCCAGCGCCTCGGGATCGGCGAACTCGCCGGGCCGCGGCTCATGCAGATTCCACGGCACATACGTCTCCACGCAGTTCAGGCCCATCGCCCGCAGCATCGCCAGCCGATGGCCCCACTGCCCCTCGTGCACCCGGAAGTAGTGCAACGCCCCCGACAGCAGCCGCACCGGCCGCCCGTCCCACGTGAAGTCCCGCTCACCCACCGCGAATCGCGCCACGCCACCCCGCCCCTGTGTCGTCCTGCCGCGTCATCGGTCAGCCTCACCCTCTGGCGGCGCGGCGGTCCATGGACAAAGATCGGCCCTGATTGGACGGTTCGACGGTTCGACGGAGCGCCACGGCGGCACGGCGGCGGAGTCCGCCACCACGGCAGCGGTACCAAGCGACGGGAGGTCCGGGCGTGTACCACACCTGGATGCGGTACTTCACGCCGAGCCCGCTCCACCACCGGCTCGGCCTGGTGTGCCTGGGAGTCGGCCTGCAGCACGGCACCCTGCCCACGGTCGGCCCCCGCACCCTCGACCACCACGTCGCCCTCGTCATCAGCGCCGGCCGCGGCTGGTACACCGCCCCCGACGGCCGCCGCCGGCCGGTCACCGCCCCCGCCCTGCTGTGGCTCATCCCCGGCGTACCGCACCACTACGGAGCCGACGCCGAAACCGGCTGGGACGAGAGCTTCGTCGACTTCACCGGACCGGCCGCCGCGACCTACACCGAGCTCGGCTACATCGAACCGGACCGGCCCCTCGTACCGCTCGCCGACACCGGCCCGGCCCGGACCGCCGTCGGCCGCATCGCCCGCGCGGCGCGACGCGGCAACCCCCTGCTGGAAGTGGAGACCGCCGCCGCCGTCCACGAACTCCTGGTCGCCCTGCGCCGCGCCCGCGCCGACACCGATGCCGACGGCGACCCCGTCCTGGGCGCCCTGGCCCGGGACGCCTTCCTGCCCCTCACCGTCGCCGAGCACGCCGCCCGGCACGGCATGACCCCCGCCGAACTGCGCACCGCCGTACGGCGCGGCGCCGGCTGCAGCCCCAAGGACTACCTCCTCGGCATCCGGCTCGGCCGGGCCAAGGAACTCCTCATCGGCACCGACCTCCCCGTCGCCGCAGTGGCCCGCCGGGTCGGCTACGACGACCCCGCCTACTTCAGCCGGCTGTTCACCCGCCGCGTCGGCACCGCCCCGGTCCGCTTCCGCGACCGCCAGGTCCGTGCCGTCCCCGGCGGCTGGTCCACGCAGATCCCCGACCCCGACGATCCGCCGCTCGTGCGCTGAGCCGGTGCGCGCCCGCTTCTCGGTGCGGGGGCCGGAGGGGACGCCCCGTACCCCCTCCTCGGCGCGGGCGCTTCTGGTACGCGGTGAAGTCACCCCGGCGCCCGCTCCGGTCCTGCGGGCGGGGCACGGGGCATCCCCTCCGACCGGCCACGTGGGCGGCTGACCGTCCGTACCGATGACGGTCCATAGATCGGGGAGGCACCACCGGGCCGCAGACGGCACACACACGTAGGCCGGAGGGGACGTACGGGGGTCCGCCCGCAGGACCGGAGCGAACGTCGGGGCGCCCGATCCACGTACCAGAGGCGCCCGCGCCGAGGACGGACCCCCGTGCGGCCCCTCCGGCCCCCGCGACACCGACGACCCCCCCGAGCCCCCGGCGGGCCGCAGCGAGATACGAGCACAGCCAAGGCGGAGCGCCGTCAAACCCCCGTGCACCGCCCACCGGCCGTACGGCAGCATGGCCCCATGCCCGCACTGCAGCGCGACGAGGCGCAGACCCGAGCCCGACTCATCGACGTCCACCGCTACGCCGTCGAACTCGACCTCACCCACGGTGAGGAGCGGTTCGGCTCCCGTACGGTGATCCACTTCACCGCGCGAGCGGCCGGCGACACCTTCGTCGAGCTCAAGCCCGCCGAGCTGCACTCCGCCATCCTCGACGGCCGGCCCCTCGACCCCGAGGCCCTCGAAGACAACCGCCTCCCGCTCACCGGCCTCGCCCCCGGCGACCACGAACTGCGCCTGGACGCCACCATGCGCTACTCCCGCACCGGCGAGGGCATGCACCGCTTCACCGACCCCGCCGACGGCGAGAGCTACGTCTACACCCAGCTGTTCATGGACGACGTCCAGCGCGTCTTCGCCGCCTTCGACCAGCCCGACCTCAAGGCCGTCTTCGAGCTGACCGTCACCGCCCCCGAAGGCTGGAGCGTCCTCGCCAACGGCATCACCGAACACCTCGGCCGGGGCCGCTGGCAGGCCGCCCCCACCCCCCTGATCTCCACCTACCTCGTCGCCGTCGCCGCCGGCCCCTGGCACTCCGTACGCACCGAACACGCCGGACTGCCCTTCGGCATCCACTGCCGCCGCTCCCTCGCGCCCCACCTGGACGCCGACGCCGAGGAGATCCTCGACCTCACCCGCCGCTGCTTCGACCGCTACCACGAGATCTTCGAGGAGCCCTACCCCTTCGACTCCTACGACCAGGCATTCGTCCCCGAATTCAACGCCGGCGCCATGGAGAACCCGGGCCTGGTCACCTTCCGCGACGAATTCGTCTACCGCTCCGCCGTCACCGACACCGAGCGCCAGACCCGCGGCATGGTCATCTCCCACGAGATGGCCCACATGTGGTTCGGCGACCTGGTCACCCTCCAGTGGTGGGACGACATCTGGCTCAACGAGTCCTTCGCCGAGTACATGGGCTACCAGGTCCTGGCCGAGGCGACCCGCTTCACCGACACCTGGACCGACTTCGCCGTCGCCCGCAAGGGCTGGGGCTACGACGCCGACCAGCGCCCCTCCACCCACCCCGTCGCCCCCACCCCCGAGGACGTCCCCGACACCGCCTCCGCCCTGCTCAACTTCGACGGCATCTCCTACGCCAAGGGCGCCTCCGCCCTGCGCCAGCTCGTCGCCTGGATGGGCAACAAGGACTTCCTCACCGGCATCAACGACCACTTCGCCCGGCACCGCTTCGGCAACGCCACCCTGGCCGACTTCATCGACTCCCTCGCCCGCGCCACCGACCGCGACGTCCACGCCTGGGCCGCGCGCTGGCTGCGCACGACCGGAGTCGACACCCTCACCCCCGAAGTCGGCGAAAACACCGACGGCACCTGGAGCCTGACCGTCCACCAGACCGGAAGCTCCGACGGCACCCGCCCCCACCACCTCACCGTCGGCCTCTACGACCACGACCCGCACACCCCCGGCCGCCTCCTCCCGCGCACCCCGCTGTCCTGGGACCTGCCGCACGACGGCGACCACACCGCCACCGGCGACCGCCCCGCCCTGCTCCTGCTCAACGACCAGGACCTCGGCTACGCCAAGGTCCGCCTCGACCCCCGCTCCTGGGACACCGCCCTCGCCGCCCTGTCCGGCCTCCCCGACCCGCTGACCCGCGCCGTCGTATGGAACGCCGCCCGCGACATGGTCCGCGACGGCGAACTGCCGCCCACCGCCTACCTCGACGCCGCCCGCGCCCACCTCCCGCACGAGACCGACCTCGCCATCGTCCAGGGCGTGCTGGCCTTCGCCCGCACCCAGATCGCCGACCGCTACCTGACCGCCGACCGGCGCCACACCGCCCTGGCCACCCTCACCGCCCTCAGCCGCGACATACTCCGCCGCACCGAAGGCCCCGAGAACGGCAGCGCCACCGGACTGCGGCTGGTCGCCGTCCGCGCCCTCATCTCCAGCGCCACCACCCCCGAAGGCATACAGGACTGGCTCGACGACGGCAGCGTCCCCGGCGGCCCGCACCTCGACCCCGAACTGCGCTGGCGCATCCTCGGCCGGCTCGCCACCCTCGGCGCCACCACCCCCGAGCTGATCGACGCCGAACTCGCCCGCGACCCCAGCGCCACCGGCCGCGAAGGCGCCGCCCGCTGCCACGCCGCCCTCCCCGACCCGGCCGCCAAACAAGCCGCCTGGGACGCCCTGTTCACCACCGACGAGGGCACCGCCCTGTCCAACTACCTCTTCACCGCCACCGCAACCGGCTTCTGGGCACCCGAGCACCACGACCTGCTCCGCCCCTACGTCGCCCGCTACTTCACCGACGTCCCCGCCCTCGCCGCCGCCCGCGGCCCGGCCCTCGCCGCGGCCGCCGGCCGCGACGCCTTCCCCGCCGCCTTCGTCGAGGAGGACACCCTCCGCCTCGGCGAGACCTGCCTCGCCGACGGCGACCCCACCCCCGCCCTCCGCCGCAAGCTCATCGACCAACTCGACGACCTGCGGCGGGCGTTGGCGGTACGGGCCGCCGCGGCGGGCGACGGCGCATAGCGCACACCCCCGCGCGCAGCGGGTGCCGCCGGACCGGCAGCCGGCGGCACCCGAACACCTGCGGTACACCCGTACCACTTTCGGGTGGTATGACCGCAAGCGCTGGATGCGGAGCGTATCGGAGCAGTAACTTAGGGCCGCCTAACGACTATCCGAACGGATGGCCTTCGCGACGCAGCCCGAACGCCCCTCACGGAAGAGCGCATCCATGTCCGTGCCCCCTGCCGGCACCGCCCTCGCAGGCGGCACCAACGGCCCCCGCGCACTGCGCCCCCTCCTCGACACCGTCCTCGACGCCCTCACCACCGGCGCCGAGGACCGCGCCGGCCCCCTCCCGGCCGGCGGCCCCGACGCCGTCGCCCGCGCCGTACACGACGCCTGCCACCCCGTGCTGCCCGAGCACGGCACCGGACCGCACACCGCCCTGCGCACCCTCGTCCACACCCTCGCCGCCGGCGCCGCCGACCCCGCCGACCCCCACTGCGCCGCCCATCTGCACTGCCCGCCACTGGCCCTGGCCACCGCGGCGGACCTCGCCGCCGGCGCCCTCAACCCCTCCATGGACTCCTGGGACCAGGCCCCCGCCGCCTCCGCCCTCGAAGCCCTCACCAGCCGCGCCCTCGCCCGCCTCGTCTACCCCCGGGCCACCGCCCCCGACGCCCTGATCACCACCGGCGGCACCGAATCCAACCAACTCGGCATCCTCCTCGCCCGGGAGACCGCCGCCGGCAACGCCCCCCTCCAGATCGTCTGCGGCGCCAACGCCCACCACTCCATCCACCGCTCCGCCTGGCTCCTCGGCCTCCCGCAGCCCCTCACCCTCCCCACCCCCGACGGCACCCTCGCCCCCGACACCGTCCACACCTGCCTGGCCAACCTCACCGGCCACACCGGCCCCGTCCTCCTCGCCGCCACCGCGGGCACCACCGACACCGGCGCCATCGACCCCCTCCCCGCCCTCGCCGACCTCGCCGAACACCACGGCGCCCGCCTCCACATCGACGCCGCCTACGGCGGACCGCTCCTCTTCAGCGACACCCACCACACCGCACTCGACGGCCTCACCCGCGCCCACACCGTCGCCCTCGACCTGCACAAACTCGGCTGGCAACCCGTCGCGGCCGGCCTGCTGGCCGTCCCCGACCCCGCCACCCTCGCCCCCCTCACCCACCAGGCCGACTACCTCAACGCCGACGACGACACCGAAGCCGGCCTCCCCGACCTCCTCAGCCGCTCACTGCGCACCACCCGCCGCCCCGACATCCTCAAAATCGCCGTCACCCTCAAGGCCCTCGGCCGCCACGGCCTCGGCGAACTCGTCGACCGCACCCTCGCCGCCGCCCAGGACCTCGCCGACCTCATCGAGGCCCACCCCCACTACGAACTCCACTCCCGCCCCACCCTCAGCACCGTCCTCTTCCGCCCCACCCACGCCGACGACACCACCCTCGCCACCATCCGCCGCACCCTCCTCACCGACGGACAAGCCGTCCTGGGCCGCGCCACCACCCCCACCGGCCTCTGGCTCAAGGCCACCCTCCTCAACCCCCACACCCAAACCGGAGACCTCACCACCCTCCTCAAACTCGTGGAAGGCCACATCCCCCGATGAGCACCGCTCCCGAAACCCCCGCCACCACCCACACCGCGAGCCCCGACGAACCCCTCGACCTCGCCGGCATCGGCATCGGCCCCTTCAACCTCTCCCTCGCCGCCCTCGCCCACCCCCTCACCCAACTGCGCACCGCCTTCTACGACCAGCGCCCCGCCTTCCGCTGGCACCCCGGCCTCCTCATCGACGGCGCCACCCTCCAAGTCCCCTTCCTCGCCGACCTCGTCACCCTCGCCGACCCCGCCAGCCCCTGGAGCTTCCTCAACTACCTCAAGACCCGCGAACGCCTCTTCCCCTTCTACTTCGCCGAGCGCTTCCACATCCACCGCGCCGAATACGACGCCTACTGCCGCTGGGTCAGCGAAAACCTCCCCGGCCTCCACTTCGGCCACCAGATCGACGCCGTGCGCTGGAACCCCGAACACGAGGCATTCGAGATCGACTTCACCCAACTCGGCACCGAAGGCGAAGCCGAAGCACTCGGCCGCACCTACGCCCGCAACCTCGTCCTCGGCATCGGCACCACCCCCCACATCCCCCTCCCGCTCCGCCCCCTCGCCGACGCCCCCGCCGTCCCCGTCATCCACTCCGCCGACTACCTCGACCACCGCGAGCAGCTGCTCGCCGCCGACCACATCACCGTCATCGGCGCCGGCCAGTCAGGCGCCGAGATCTTCCTCGACCAGCTCCGCGCCCGCCCCACCGGCCGCGAAGGCATCCACTGGCTCGCCCGCACCCCCGCCTTCGCCCCCATGGAATACAGCAAACTCGGCCTCGAACACTTCACCCCCGACTACACCCGCTACTTCCACGCCCTCCCCGAACGCGTCCGCGACGACCTCGTCCCCCGCCAATGGCAGCTCCACAAGGGCATCGACCACGACACCCTCGCCGCCATCCACGACGAGCTCTACCGCCGCACCCTCGACGGCGGATGGCCCGACGCCACCCTCACCCCCGGCGTCTCCGTGCGCACCGCCGGCCGGGTCGGCACCACCAAGGTCGAACTCCACCTCGACCACACCCAGCAAGGCACCCGTTCCCGCCTCACCACCGACGCCGTCGTCCTCGCCACCGGCTACCGCGAACGCCGCATGGACACCCTGCTCGCCGCCCTCGACCCCTACGTACGCCGCGACGCCGCCGAACGCCCCCGCGTCGACGCCGACCACCGCCTGGTCCTCGACCCCGGCGTCACCGGCTCCCTCTACGTCCAGAACGCCGAAACCCACACCCACGGCGTCGGCACCCCCGACCTCGGCCTCGCCGCCTGGCGCAGCGCCACCATCCTCAACTCCCTCACCCAGACCACCCCCTACCCCCTCCCCACCCGCACCGCCTTCACCACCTTCGGCCTTCCCCAGCCCACCACGGGCCGCGCCGGCACCGTCCCCCGCCAGGGATCCACCCTCGTCCCACGCCACTGACCCACGGCGGCGATGCCCTCCCCGGCACCGCCGCCGCCCCTCAGGCGTGGCGCTTGTCATGCTCCTGACTGCGTGACGGGGCCCCGCCGCACCCCACCCGGCCGCCGTACTCCCAGCGGCCCAAACTCCCACCCCGCCCCTCCGCGATATGCGACCCTTCGCCCACCCGCACCCCAAGGAGCCCCCCATGACCGACCCGAGTCACGACGCCCCCATCGAAGACACCCCCATCGAGATCACCCCCGCCACCCCCACCGCCCTGCCCTACGGCACCCCCGACACCCCCCGCCTCGCCGTACGCGGCGAAGCCCGCCTCGAAGTCGACCCCGAAATCGCCCGCATCAGCGTCACCGTCAGCGCCCGCGGCACGGACCGCACCACCGCCCTCACCGACCTCACCCGCCGCAACGAACAAGCCCTCACCCTCATCAAGAGCTACGGCGACGCCATCGAAAAACTGGAAACCGGCGCCTTCAGCCTCACCCCCCAACTCACCGAGAAGGGCCGCCACGAACGCATCCGCGCCTACCACGGACGCGTCACCCACACCGCCACCCTCAACGACTTCACCACCCTCGGCGAACTCACCACCCGCCTCGCCGACCTCGACCTCACCCGCGTCGACGGCCCCTGGTGGGCCCTGCGCCACGACTCACCCGCTCACCGCGACGCCCGCACCCAAGCCGTACGCGAAGCCGTCCAGCGCGCCCGCGAATACGCCGAGGCCCTCGGCGCCCACCTCGACGCCATCGTCGAACTCGCCGACCTCGGCGCCGAGAACACCGCCCCCGTCGCCGCCCCCGCCATGCGCTCCTTCGCCGGCTACGGCGGCGCCCCCGTCCAGGAATCCGCCCCCGCCCTCGACCTCGAACCCCAGCGCCAGACCGTCTACGCCAATGTCAATGCGCGCTTTACGATGACCCGCCCCGCACTATGACCACACTGTGAGACGCCACCGCGCGAGGGCGGAAATCCGCTCATCGGAGCGCCGTCATGCCCATTCCATTACTTGTCAACAGCCTTTCACCAAGCGCTCGTTGAGCAGTCACTTCTTTACAGTTCCCTACCGCCCGGTAAGTCATAGAGTCGAAACATGCGCCGAGCAAAGATCGTCTGCACACTGGGACCCGCCACCGACTCGTACGAGCAGATCAAAGCCCTCGTCGAGGCCGGAATGGACATCGCCCGCTTCAACCTCAGCCACGGCACCTACGCCGACCACGAGGCGCGATTCGACCGGGTCCGCAAAGCGTCCGAAGAAACCCGCCGCAGCGTCGGCATCCTCGCCGACCTTCAAGGTCCGAAGATTCGCCTGGGTCGATTCCGAGAAGGCCCCGTACTTCTCGAACGCGACGACGAGTTCACGATCACCGTCGAACCGTCCACCGAAGGCGACCGCCACATCTGCGGCACCACCTACCCCGGCCTCGCCGACGACGTCACCACCGGCGAACGCATCCTCGTCGACGACGGCAAGGTCACCCTGGAGGTCACGGGAGTCACCGGCCCCCGCGTCCACACCAAGGTCATCGAAGGCGGCATGGTCTCCGACCACAAGGGCCTCAACCTCCCCGGCGTCGCCGTCTCCGTCCCCGCCCTCTCCGAAAAGGACCAGGACGACCTCCGCTGGGCACTGCGCTACGGCGCCGACATCATCGCCCTCTCCTTCGTCCGCAGCGGCCGCGACATCGAAGACGTCCACCGCATCATGCGCGAGGAAGAGCGCTTCCTCCCCGTCATCGCCAAGGTCGAAAAGCCCCAGGCCGTCGACAACATCGACGACATCGTCGCCGCCTTCGACGGCATCATGGTCGCCCGCGGCGACCTCGGCGTCGAAATGCCCCTCGAAACCGTGCCGATCGTCCAAAAGCGCGCCATCAAACTCGCCAAGCGCAACGCCAAACCGGTCATCGTCGCCACCCAGATGCTCGACTCGATGATCGACAACTCCCGCCCCACCCGCGCCGAAGCCTCCGACGTCGCCAACGCCGTCATCGACGGCACCGACGCCGTCATGCTCTCCGGCGAGACCAGCGTCGGCAAATACCCCACCGAAACGGTCAAGACGATGAGCCGCATCGTCGAGGCCGCCGAGGAAGACCTCCTCGCCAAGGGCCTCCCGCCGCTCACCGAGGCCAACAAGCCCCGCACCCAGGGCGGCGCCGTCGCCCGCGCCGCCGCCGACATGGGCGACTTCCTCGGCGCCAAGTTCCTCGTCGCCTTCACCCAGTCCGGCGACACCGTCCGCCGCCTCTCCCGCTACCGCTCGCCGATCCCCCTCCTGGCCTTCACCCCCGACCCGGCCACCCGCTCCCAGCTCAACGTCAGCTGGGGCGTGGAGACCTTCCTCGGCCCGACCGTCGACTCCACCGACGAGATGGTCGCCCAGGTCGACGAGCAGCTGCTGAAGCTCGGCCGCTGCCAGAAGGGCGACATCGTCATCATCACCGCCGGCTCCCCGCCCGGCGTCCCCGGCTCCACCAACCTCGTCCGCGTCCACCACATCGGCGAGGACGACTCCCCGAAGTAGCCCCACCCGCACCACACTTGAACCCGCTGGGCCGAGGAACTGACTGCCGTCCCCGTCAGTACTTCGGCCCGATGTGTTGGTCCATGAGGGCGACGGAGGCCCTGCGGGCCACGGAGATGTTGAACGGGTCGCTGCCGCGGGCGAGGGGCGTCCACTCGACCCCGACCTTCGTGAGGGTGTCCGAGCAGAGCCTGCGGATGTCGTCGGACTTGTTGGTGAAGAAGTACCGCGGGTACTCGTAGCGCTTGCGCTCCCCGCCGACCATCCTGGTCGTCCAGTTGGTGATCCGACAGCCGTCGGAGTGGATCAGGCCGCGGATGAACTCCCACGGGTGTGCGTCCACGATCCGCTGCTGCCAGGGTTCGAGAACGATCGGTCGCTCGTGCTTCTTGCCCACGCCATGCTGCGGGAACATGCACCATAAGTGCTTGGAGTAGACCTTCACGTTGTGGCATCCGGTCCTGCTGACGCGGCACACGGAGTTGTCTGGGAACACCGCGCGCATCGCGGCTTCGCAGGCGTCCATAACGCCTGGCCAGTCGTCGCCGCACGTGATCATGAGGCTCGGTACGCGATGCGCCGAGTACTGGATGACGTGGCCGTCGCCCAGGTAGAGGGCGAGGAGGTAGGAGTATGCGGCTGCGTCGAGCTCACGCCCGTCGCACCGTGGGCATTTCGGATCGTGGGATCCTGGGCACTCTCCGCGCTTGGCGCGGTCCATGTGCAGCCAGTAGCCGATGGTGCCGAGGGGGACACCCAGGGCGCGGGCCACGTCCGCGTTCCTTGGCCCCGCGCGGAGCTGGGCCAGTGCTTTGTGTCGCACGCTTGTGCCGTGAAGTCTCATATCGTCACTGTGTGTGACGGAGTCGGGGAGCGCAACGAAAACGCGTACGATTCACGCGAACGTGGGGATCCGCTTGTTCAGAGGTGCCGGGTGCGGGATTCGAACCCGCACGCCCTTTCGGACAGATGCTTTTGAGGCATCAGCGTCTGCCATTCCGCCAACCCGGCTTGCTGCTCAAGACACCCTACCGTGTGCATCATGACGGCCGCCTCTAGGTAGGCTGCAATGGCACCACCTGCCTGGAACGAGGAGTCCCGTGAGCGCCGCCGAGCCCGAGCAGCCCGTCGCCGATGACGATCAGTCGCATGTCCCGCCGCTGACCACGCGCGTCGTGATCGCCGAGGACGAGGCCCTCATCCGTCTCGATCTCAAAGAGATGCTGGAGGAGGAGGGCTACACCGTCGTCGGCGAGGCCGGGGACGGGCAGACCGCCGTCGACCTGGCCCGGGAGCACCGCCCCGACCTGGTGATCCTGGACGTGAAGATGCCGGTTCTGGACGGTATCTCGGCGGCCGAGAAGATCGCCGAGGAGAGCATCGCGCCGGTGCTGATGCTGACCGCGTTCTCGCAGCGCGAGCTGGTGGAGCGGGCGCGCGACGCGGGGGCGATGGCGTATCTGGTGAAGCCGTTCTCCAAGAGCGATGTCGTGCCGGCGATCGAGATGGCGGTGAGCCGGTTCACCGAGCTGAAGACGCTGGAGAAGGAGGTCGCGGACCTCACGCAGCGGCTGGAGACGCGCAAGCTGGTGGACCGCGCGAAGAGCATTCTGCAGACGCAGTACGGGCTGACGGAGCCGGCTGCCTTCCGGTGGATCCAGAAGACGTCGATGGACCGCCGGCTGTCGATGCAGCAGGTCGCCGAGGCGGTCATCGAGGACGCCGAGGAGAAGAAGCAGAAGAAGGACCAGTAGTCGCGCGTTGTGCGTGGGCGGCCCCGTACCGGTGGATTCCGGTACGGGGCCGCTTGTTTGGGGGAGTGGGGTGGTCAGTCCTCGCCCAGGTACGCCTTGCGGACGGATTCGTCGTGCAGGAGCGATTCGCCGGTGCCGGAGAGGGAGATCTTGCCGATTTCCATGACGTGGGCGTGGTCGGCGAGGGAGAGGGCGGCCTGGGCGTTCTGTTCCACCAGGAGGATGGTGGTGCCCTCGGAGCGGAGTTCGCGGATGGTCTCCATGATTTTCTGCATCATGATCGGTGACAGGCCCATGGAGGGTTCGTCGAGCATGAGGAGTTTGGGGCGGGACATCAGGGCGCGTCCCATGGCGAGCATCTGCTGTTCGCCGCCGGAGAGGGTTCCGGAGGCTTGTTTGCGGCGTTCCCCGAGGATGGGGAAGAGCTCGTAGATCCGCTGGATGTCGGATTCGATGCCGTTGGCGTCCTTGCGGAGGAAGGCGCCGAGCTGGAGGTTCTCGGCGATGGTGAGGCGGGGGAAGAGCCGGCGTCCTTCGGGGGAGTGGGCGAGGCCGCGTTCGACGATCTTGTGGGCGGGCACGCCGTCGAGGGGTTCCCCGTCGAAGGTGATCTTTCCGGCGAGCGGCTTGAGGAGGCCGGAGAGGGTGCGCAGGGTGGTGGTCTTCCCGGCGCCGTTGGTGCCGATGAGGGTGACGGCCTGACCTGCTTCGACGGAGAACGAGATGCCCTTGACGGCTTCGATCTTGCCGTAGGCGACGCGGAGGTCCTCGACCTCTAGCAGTGCGGTCATGGGGTGTCTCCGGTCTGTTCCTCGGCCGGCTGGTGGGCCGGCTCCGCGGTGTCGCTGGTGGTGGCCGGTTCCACGGGTTCTCCGAGGTATGCGGCGATGACGCGTTCGTCGGCCTGGACGACGTCGGCGGTGCCTTCGATGAGTTTCTGGCCCTGGACGAGTACGGCGACGCGGTCGCAGAGGTTGAAGATGAACCGCATGTCGTGCTCGATGACGAGTACGGCGGTGCCCTGGTCGCGGATGGCGAAGACGAGTTCCTGGGTGGCGCGGGTCTCTTGGGGGTTCATGCCCGCGGTGGGTTCGTCGAGCAGGAGGAGTCCGGGCTCGCTGGCGAGGGCGCGGGCGATTTCCAGCTTGCGTTGTTCGCCGTAGGGGAGGTTGCGGGCGAGGTGGTCGCGTTTGTGGGCGAGGCCGGTGAATTCCAGGAGTTCCATGGCGCGTTCTTCGCTGCCGAGTTCGGCCTTTTTGAAGCCGGGGCCTCTGAGCAGTGCCGACCAGAGCCCTTCTTTGGTGCGCGTATGGCGGCCTACGAGGACGTTCTCCAGGACGGTCATGTTGGCGAAGAGGCGGATGTTCTGGAAGGTGCGGGCGATGCCGGCCTGGGTGACGAGGTGGGGCTTGCGGGAGAGGCGGGTGCCTCGGTAACTGACCGTGCCCTCGGTGGGGGTGTAGAGGCCGGTGAGGCAGTTGAAGAAGGTGGTCTTGCCGGCGCCGTTGGGGCCGATGAGGCCGACGATTTCGCCGCTGTTGACGGTGAGGTCGACGCCTCGTACGGCGGTGAGTCCGCCGAAGCGCATGGTGACACCGGAGGCTTCGAGGATGGTGCCGGTGCCGGTGGCGGTGATGGTGGGTGTGGTCATGGTGTCGTCACGCCTTTGCCTTGGTGACGCCGATGGCCGCGTCTGCGTCGGGCAGGCGCTGGTCGGGCACGTCGAGCTGGCCGGTCTCGTGGAATTCGAGCTGCTTCCTGCGGTCGGCGATGAGCCCTTCGGGGCGGAAGCGCATCAGCAGCACGAGTGCGATGCCGAAGAGGAGCAGCTGGTAGTCCTGGAGGAAGTCGAGCTTGGCCGGGATGAGGAAGAGCAGGGCGGCGCCGACGAGGGGTCCGCTGAGGGTTCCCATGCCGCCGAGGATGACGGCGGCGAGGAGGAAGGCGGAGTTGGGCGGTTGGGGCCCGGCGAACTGGAACTGCTCGGGCGTGGCCGTCGTCACCACGTGTGCGTGGACGGTGCCGGCGAGTCCGGCGAGGGCGGCGCCGAGGGCGAAGGCGAGGAGCCGGAGCCGGAAGCTGTTGATGCCCATGGCGATGGCGGCGGTCTCGTCTTCGCGGATGGCGATCCAGGCGCGGCCGATGCGGGAGGCTGCGGCGCGTCGGAAGACCATGACGACGAAGGCGGTCACGAGGATCATCAGCAGGTAGTAGTTGCCGTAGGTGGCGATGGGGATGCCGAGGATGTCGTGGGGTTCGCCGAAGTTGAAGCCGAAGATCTCCAGGTTGGGGATGTTGGGGATGCCCATGGCGCCGTTGGTGATGTCGGGGCCGGTGGTGCCGTTGAGGTTGAGCATCGCGATGCGGAAGATCTCACCGAAGCCGAGCGTGACGATGGCGAGGTAGTCGCCGCGCAGGCGGAGGGTGGGGGCACCGATGAGGACGCCGAAGACGAGGGAGGCCGCGGCGCCGGTCAGGAGGGCCGCCCAGAAGGGGAACTGGATGCCGAGGGCGGATTCGGCGGAGCCGGAGACGAGGGCCGCGGCGTAGGCGCCGACACCGAGGAAGGCGACGTATCCGAGGTCGAGGAGGCCGGCGAGGCCGACGACGACGTTGAGGCCCAGGGCAACGGTGGCGAAGATCAGGATGTTGGCCCCGATGATCGTGTACTGGTCGGTGTCCTGGGTGAAGGGGAAGCTGGCGGCGGCGAGGAAGGCGGCGCACAGAGCCGGGCCGCGGTGTGCGTGGGTGAGTTCGGTGAGCCGTTTGACCAGTCCTGCCCGGTTGAGGGCGGGGATGGCGATCACCATGAAGAGGAGGTACCCGACGAAGGGGGCGCCGTCGTCGGTGTCGATGCCGTAGGTGAAGGCGAGGAGCCCGGCGGCGAAGGCGGCGGCGATGATGAGGATTTCGGCCCAGCCGGGGAGCTCGCGGGTGCGGCGGGTGACGGGGGTGGCGGCGAGGGCCGCGGTGAAGCGCTGCCAGGCGTCCTTGGGCGGGGTGTCCGGGGTGCGGTCGGCGGGGAGGCCGAGCGCGGCGAGGAGGGTGAGCAGGGAGGTGACGCCGGCGAGGAAGCCGCCCGGTTCGAGGTTGACCAGTCCGCCGAGTTGGACGGCGATGGCGACGAGGGTGAACCAGGTGGCGGCGAAGGTGGCGAGGGCGGCGAGCAGCACGGGGGCGTTGCGGCCGCCGGGGGTGAGCCATTGCAGGCCGCGGATGCCGAGTCCGGCCGCGGCGAGGAGGAGGGTGAGGAGGCCGCCGACGAGGGTGAGGAGCTGCAGTCCGGCGGGGGATCCGTAGTAGGTGAGTTCGCCGGGGAAGTCGTTGCTCCAGGTCCAGGCGAGGCCGGTGGTGACGGCGGTGGCGAGGGCGGCCGCCGCGGTGGCGATGCGGGCGGGGCGCTCGGGGAGCGCGAGGACGCCCGGGGTGCCGGGGGCGGTGGTCTTGGTGATCTCTGTGGTCATCGTTATCACGCCCGATCCGCGACGCGTTCGCCCAGGAGGCCCTGTGGTCTCAGGAGGAGTACGAGGATGAGGAGCACGAAGGCCCAGACGTCCTTCCAGGCTCCGCCGCCGAATTGCTGCATGCCGGGGATCTCTTCGATGTAGGCGGTGGCGAGGGCTTCGGCGATGCCGAGGACGACGCCGCCGAGCATGGCTCCGTAGATGTTGCCGATGCCGCCGAGGACGGCCGCGGTGAAGGCCTTGAGGCCCATGATGAAGCCCATGCGGAACTGGACCTCGCCGGTGCGCAGCCCGTAGGCGACGGCGGCGACGCCGGCGAAGGCGGCGCCGATGGCGAAGGCGAGGACGATGATCCGGTCGGTGTTGATGCCCATGAGCTTGGCGGTGTCGGGGTCCTGGGCGGTGGCCTGCATGGCGCGGCCGCTGCGGGTTTTGGCGACGAAGAAGCCGAGGGCGATCATGCAGGCGGGGGCGGCGATGAGGACGAAGATGTCGCCGCGCTGGACGGTGGCGCCCAGGATCTCGAAGGAGTGGCCCTTGAACTGGGGGAAGACCCGGGCCTGCTTGCCGTCGGGGTACCACTTCCAGATGGCTTGCTGGAGGGCTATGGACAGGCCGATGGCGGTGATGAGGGGGGCGAGGCGGGGTGCGCCGCGCAGCGGTCGGTAGGCGAACCGTTCGGCCGCGATGCCGACGAGGACGGATACGGCGATGCCCCCGAGGAGCATGATCGGCAGGGCGAGGGCGAGTGAGGTTCCGGCGGGCAGTGCGAGGTAGACGCTGAGTGCGCCGAAGCCGCCGACCATGAAGATCTCGCCGTGGGCGAAGTTGATGAGCTGGACGATTCCGTAGACCATCGTGTAGCCGATCGCGATGAGACCGTACATCGCGCCGAGGATGAGTCCGTTGGCCAGCTGTTGCGGCAGTTCGCTCACCGCAGGCCTCCGTTGTGTGGGAGTGAGGGGATGCCGGGGTGTCCCGGTGTGCCACGGGCCGCGCCAGGGTCGTTCGTGGCGTCCTGGCGCGGCCCGGGGTGGTGCGTGCAGCGGTGTGTCAGGTCGGTCAGCTCTTGTCGAACTTCTTGAATTCGGCGCTGAAGCGGGAGGCCCACTTGCCCTTGTCGACCTGGTAGGCGGTGATCATGGTGTTGGTGGTGTCGCCGTACTTGTCGAAGGCGACGGAGCCGGTGACGCCGTCGAAGCTGACCTTGTTCATGGCCTTGGAGACCTGCTTGCGGGCGTCGTCGGGGAGCTTGCCGTCGTTGCCTTCGACGACGGCCTTGACGGCCTGGATGAGGGCCCAGGTGGCGTCGTAGGTGGAGCCGCCGTACGCCTCGTATGCCTCCTTGAAGCCGGCCGCCTTGTAGTCGGCGATGAACTTCTTGGCGGAGGGGAGTTCTTCGACGGGCTTGCCGACGGAGGAGGCGTAGTCGCCCTGCGCCTTCTTGTTGAGCTTGATGTAGTCGCCGCTGTACATGCCGTCGCCGCCCATGAGGGGGACGGTGACGCCGCCGTCCTTGAGCTGCTGGCTGAGGGGGCCGGAGGCGGGGTATTCGCCGCCGTAGAAGACCAGGTCGGGCTTGGCGGACTTGACCTTGGAGACGACGGCCTTGAAGTCGCGGTCCTCGGGGCTGACGTGCTCGGTGCCGACGATCTTGCCGCCGAGCTTGGTGAACTGGTCCTTGAAGGAGGAGGCCAGGCCGACGCCGTAGGTCTTCTGGTCGTCGATGACGTAGACCTTCTTGACCTTCATCTTCTCGAAGGCGTACTGCCCGTCGAAGGCGCCCTGCACCTCGTCGGTGGTGGCGGTGCGGAAGTACGTGGGGAACTGGCGGACGCGCTTGTCCTTGCGCCAGTCGGGGCCCTGGGTGAGGTCGGGCGTGGTGTTCGCCGGGGAGATCAGGGTGAGGTCGTTCTGCTTGGAGACCTGCTGCATGGACTGGGCGACGCCGGAGTTGAGCGGGCCGACGATGCCGAGGACGTCCTTGTCGCCGGCGAGCTTGGTGGTGTTCTGCTGGCCGACGTTGGGCAGGGCCTTGTCGTCGAGGGCTTCGAGTTTGAAGGTGACGCCCTTGACCTCGCCGGCCTTGTTGGCGTTGTCGATGGCGAGCTGGGCGGAGTTGCGGATGCCCAGGCCGAGCGCGGAGAGCTCGCCCGTGGTGGGGGCGTCGAGGCCGATGACGACGGTCGTCTTGGAGCCGTCGCCGCTCTTGTTGTCGCCGCGGGAGCCGCACGCGGAGAGCGTGAGGGCGCCTGCGGTGACTGCGGTGGTGAGGATGAGCAAGGAACGGTGACGCACGATCAGTCCTTTCCCTGGCGCGGCCATGGCTGTCGCGTGGCCGTTTCGCCACCGGGCTGTAAGTGGTACAGGGATGTCCGTCCTCACAGTGAGCCCGGGGGCGCGGTGACTGGCGGTGACTCTAGAGCGGTGTTCGTCGGCCCGGCAGAGGCGCTGAGCAGGATGTGACGCTCTTGTTATGACCGGCTACGAGCGTTTCGGTCTCATGCTCCTTACAGCCGGGGCGGACGCGGCGCGGAGGATGAACTTGCACTTCCGTGGGTGAATCTGAACCGGGGTGTCGGTATTGCGTCCGGGTATCGGACGCGGTGGGCGCGGCGGGGGCGCGCTCGGCCGTTCACCCGGTGCGCGGGTTGGGGCGGGATTGCACGGATGTTACTCAGTGTTACGGATACGGGAACGGCCCCGCTCCCAAGGGGGGCGGGGCCGTGGTGGAGGGCGGCGCTGTGCCGTCCGTTTTTGGTCAGCCGCGGTAGGTGTCGGTGTCGACGTCGCGCAGCAGGCAGGTCAGGCGGGCGGTGCAGACCCGCTTGTCGTGCTCGTCGGTGATCACGATTTCGTAGGTGGCGGTGGAGCGGCCGCGGTGTACGGGGGTGGCGACGCCGGTGACCAGTCCGGAGCGGACTCCGCGGTGGTGGGTGCAGTTGAGGTCGACGCCGACGGCGGCCTTGGTGGGGCCGCCGTGCAGCATCGAGCCGACGGAGCCGAGGGTCTCGGCCAGGACGGCGGAGGCGCCGCCGTGCAGCAGGCCGTAGGGCTGGGTGTTGCCCTCGACGGGCATGGTGCCCACGACGCGCTCCGGCGCCGCCTCGATGACCTGCACGCTCATCCGCTCGCCGAGGTGTCCGGCGGAGAAGAGGCCGGGCAGGTCGATGCCGAGGCCCGCCCACTGGTCGAGGATCTGCTGCGGAAACTTCGTGGTGTGCTGCTCGCCCATGCTTACGGCTCCGTTCGCTCGCCCGTGATCGTCATCGATCCGTGCCTGTTCCTATCAGGCCGCTGAGCGGGCGCTCAGCGCGGGGGCCGTCCGCTGCCGGTGGCGGCCTGGTGGCGGTCAGTGCTCGTGGGGGGTCTCCAGGCGGATGACCACGGACTTGGAGGCAGGGGTGTTGCTGGTGTCGGCGGTGTGGTCGAGCGGGATCAGGACGTTGGTCTCGGGGTAGTAGGCGGCCGCGCAGCCGCGGGCGGTGGGGTAGTGCACGACGCGGAAGCCGGGCGCCCGCCGCTCGCTGCCGTCGGTCCATTCGCTGACGAGGTCGGTGTAGTCCCCGTCGGCCAGGCCCCGTTCGCGGGCGTCGTCGGGGTGCAGGAGCACCACGCGGCGGCCGTTCTTGATGCCGCGGTAGCGGTCGTCGAGGCCGTAGACGGTGGTGTTGTACTGGTCGTGGGAGCGCAGCGTCTGGAGCAGCAGCCGTCCTTCGGGGACGGTGGGGTAGGAGACGGGCGCGGCGGTGAAGTTGGCCTTGCCGGTGGCGGTGGGGAAGGTGCGGCTGTCCCGGGGGGCGTGCGGCAGGGCGAAGCCTCCGGGGCGGGCGACCTTGGTGTTGAAGTCCTCGAAGCCCGGGATGACATGGGCGATCCGGTCGCGGATCGCCGCGTAGTCCTGCTCGAACTTCTCCCACGGGGTGCGGCTGGCGTCGCCGAGGACGCGGCGGGCCAGGCGGGCGACGATGGCCGGCTCGGACAGCAGGTGGGGGCTCGCGGGTGCCAGCCGGCCGCGGGAGGAGTGCACCATGCCCATGGAGTCCTCGACGGTCACGAACTGCTCGCCGCTCTCCTGCAGATCGCGTTCGGTGCGGCCCAGGGTGGGCAGGATCAGCGCGCGGGCGCCGGTGATCACGTGCGAGCGGTTGAGCTTGGTGGAGACGTGGACGGTCAGCCGGGCGCGGCGCATCGCGGCCTCGGTGACATCCGTATCGGGCGTCGCGGCGACGAAGTTGCCGCCCATCGCGAAGAACACCTTGGCCCGGCCGTCGCGCAGCGCATGGATGGCACGGACGACGTCGAGGCCGTGCTCCCGGGGCGGCGCGAAGCCGAACTCCTTCTCCAGGGCGTCGAGGAAGGCGGGCGCGGGCCGCTCGAAGATGCCCATGGTGCGGTCGCCCTGGACGTTGCTGTGGCCGCGTACGGGGCACACGCCGGCACCGGGGCGGCCGATGTTGCCGCGCAGCAGAAGGAAGTTGACGACCTCCTGGATGGTGGGGACGGAGTGCTTGTGCTGGGTCAGGCCCATCGCCCAGCACACGATCGTGCGCTCGGAGGCCAGGACCATGGTCAGTGCGCGCTCGATCTCCTCGCGGGTCAGGCCGGTGGCCCGCAGCGTCTCGTCCCAGTCGTCGTCGGCCCGCGCCAGCTGCGCGAACTCCTCGAAACCGTGGGTGTGTTCGCGGATGAAGTCCTCGTCGACGGCGCCGTCGGCGGCCAGGATCAGGCGGTTGAGGGCGCGGAAGAGCGCCTGGTCGCCGCCGAGGCGCACCTGGAGGAACAGGTCGGTCAGGGCGGTGCCGCCGCCCGCCAGGCCGCGGGGGGTCTGGGGGTTCTTGAAGCGCTCCAGTCCGGCTTCGGGCAGCGGATTGATCGAGATGATCTTCGCGCCGCCGGCCTTGGCCTTCTCCAGGGCGGTGAGCATCCGGGGGTGGTTGGTGCCCGGGTTCTGGCCGGCGACGATGATCAGGTCGGCCTTGTAGAGGTCCTCCAGCAGCACGCTGCCCTTGCCGATGCCGATGGTCTCCGTCAGGGCGGAGCCGGACGACTCGTGGCACATGTTGGAGCAGTCGGGGAGGTTGTTGGTGCCGAACTCGCGGGCGAAGAGCTGGTAGAGGAAGGCGGCCTCGTTGCTGGTGCGCCCGGAGGTGTAGAAGACGGCCTCGTCGGGGGAGTCCAGGGCGGTCAGTTCCTCGCCGATGAGGTCGAAGGCCCGCTCCCAGGGGACGGGGACGTAGTGGTCGGCGCCCTCGGCCAGGTACATGGGGTGGGTGAGGCGGCCCTGCTGGCCGAGCCAGTAGCCGCTGCGGGTGGCGAGGTCGGTGACGGGGTGCGCGGCGAAGAAGTCCGGGGTGACCCGACGCAGGGTGGCCTCTTCGGCGACGGCCTTGGCGCCGTTCTCGCAGAACTCGGCGGCGTGGGTCTTGTCGGGCTCGGGCCAGGCGCATCCGGGGCAGTCGAAGCCGTCGGGCTGGTTGACGCGCAGGAGGGTCAGGGCGGTGCGGCGCACGCCCATCTGCTGCTGGGAGATCCGCAGGGCGTGGGTGATGGCGGGCAGGCCGACGGCGGAGTGCTGGGGTTCGCTGACCTTGGGTGCGTCCTGGACGGGGTCCGACGCGGGCGGCTTGCCTGCCATGGCGCTCTCCCTTGAGCCGTGAGGTGGTGCTCGCTCCGCCCTGGCGGCGGATCGTTGCGGTGCGCATCAGATCCTGTCACGGACCGGGGCCGGCGGCGTAGGGGCGGGCGCGGGCGGCGCGGGGCCCGCGTTTTCGCGGTGCGGGCGGGGCGGTGTGCGGCCGGGGGCCGGGCCGCCGCGGCGGGGATTGTCAGTGGGGCGTGGCAGGATCGGGGGCGTGGCAGCAAAGGCAGCGAAGAAGAGCGAAGCGACCGGCACCGAGGCGGCGGCGGGCGGTCGTCCCCGCCTGCTTCTGATGGACGGGCATTCCATGGCATATCGGGCGTTCTTCGCCCTGCCCGTGGAGAATTTCACGACCGTCACCGGACAACCGACCAATGCGATCTACGGCTTCGCGTCGATGCTCGCGAACACTCTGCGCGACGAGGCGCCCACGCACTTCGCGGTGGCGTTCGACGTCTCGCGCAAGACCTGGCGGTCGGCGGAGTTCGCGGACTACAAGGCGAACCGCTCCAAGACCCCCGACGAGTTCAAGGGCCAGGTCGAGCTGATCGGCGAGCTGCTCGACGCGATGCACGTCAAGCGCTTCGCCGTGGAGGGGTTCGAGGCCGACGACGTGATCGCCACGCTCACGGAGCAGGCCACCGCGCAGGGCTTCGAGGTCTCGATCGTCACCGGCGACCGCGACGCCTTCCAGCTGGTCTCCGACGACGTCACGGTCCTCTACCCCACCAAGGGCGTCTCGGAGCTGACCCGCTTCACCCCGGAGAAGGTCTTCGAGAAGTACGGCCTGACCCCCGCCCAGTACCCGGACTTCGCCGCGCTGCGCGGTGACCCGTCCGACAACCTCCCCGGCATCCCGGGCGTCGGCGAGAAGACCGCCACGAAGTGGATCAACCAGTTCGGTTCGTTCGCGGAGCTGGTGGAGCGCGCCGAGGAGGTCAAGGGCAAGGCGGGCGCCAACTTCCGTGAGCACCTGGAGGCGGTGAAGCTCAACCGCCGGCTGACCGAGATGGTGCGCGACGTCGAGCTGCCCTGCGGCCCGCAGGAGCTGGTCCGCGAGGCATACGACCGCGAGGCGCTCACGGTCTTCCTCAACGCCCTGGAGATCCGCAACCAGGGCCTGCGCGACCGGCTGCACGCCGTCGACCCGGGTGCCGCCGAGGCCGTCGAAGAGGCCGCCCCGGCCGCCGGCGTCGAGGTGGACGGCACGGTCCTGGGCACCGGCGAGCTGGCCGGGTGGCTGGCCGAGCACGCCGCGGGCCCGCTGGGTGTGGCCACCGTCGACGTCTGGAGCCTGGGCAGCGGCAGCGTCGCCGAGGTGGCGCTGGCCGCCCCCGCCGGCCCGGCCGCCTGGTTCGACCCGGCCCAGCTGGACGAGGCCGATGAGCGGGCCTTCGCCGCCTGGAGCGCGGACGCGGCCCGCCCCAAGGTGATGCACAACGCCAAGGGGCTGATGCGGGTCTTCGGCGAGCACGGCTGGCGCATCGACGGCGTCACGATGGACACCGCGCTGGCCGCCTATCTGGTCAAGCCCGGCCGCCGTTCCTTCGCCCTGGACGCCCTGTCCATCGAGTATCTGGGGCGCGATCTCGCCCCGGCGGCCGCCGGCGACGGGCAGCTGGCGTTCGGCGCGGACGAGGAGGCCGAGGCGGACGCCCTGATGGGGCAGGCGCGTACGGTCCTCGATCTGGGCGTGGCGTTCGAGGCGAAGCTGGCGGAGGTCGGTGCGGCCGAGCTGCTGCGCGATGTGGAGCTGCCGACCAGCGAGCTGCTGGCCCGGATGGAGCGGGCCGGTATCGCCGCCGACCGGGGCTGGCTGGAGCGCATGGAGCAGCAGTTCGCCGGCGCCGTGCAGCAGGCCGTGAAGGAGGCGCATGCCGCCGCGGGCCATGAGTTCAACCTGGGCTCGCCCAAGCAGCTGCAGGAGGTCCTCTTCGGCGAGTTGGGCCTGCCCAAGACCAAGAAGACCAAGACCGGCTACACCACCGATGCCGACGCCCTGGCCTGGCTGGCCTCGCAGACCGAGAACGAACTCCCGGTGATCATGCTCCGCCACCGCGAGCAGGCCAAGCTGCGCACGACGGTCGAGGGGCTGATCAAGACCATCGGCGGGGACGGCCGGATCCACACCACCTTCAACCAGACCGTGGCCGCGACCGGCCGGCTGTCGTCCACGGACCCCAATCTGCAGAACATCCCGGTGCGTACGGACGAGGGCCGGGCGATCCGCCGTGGCTTCGTCGTCGGCGAGGGCTTCGAGTCCCTGCTGACGGCCGACTACAGCCAGATCGAGCTGCGGGTGATGGCCCACCTCTCCGAGGACGAGGGCCTGATCGAGGCATTCACCTCCGGCGAGGACCTGCACACCACCGTCGCCTCCCATGTCTTCTCGGTCGCCACGGACCAGGTCGACGCGGAGATGCGCCGCAAGATCAAGGCGATGTCCTACGGCCTGGCGTACGGTCTGTCGGCCTTCGGCCTCGCCCAGCAGCTGGGCATCCAGCCCGATGAGGCCCGCAAGCTGATGGACAACTACTTCGAGCGGTTCGGCGGGGTGCGCGACTACCTCCGCCGCGTCGTGGAGGAGGCCCGCGCCACCGGCTATACGGAGACGATGCTCGGGCGCCGCCGCTATCTGCCCGACCTCAACAGCGACAACCGCCAGCGCCGCGAAATGGCCGAGCGGATGGCGCTGAACGCCCCGATCCAGGGCACCGCCGCCGATATCGTCAAGATCGCGATGCTGCGGGTCGACGCGGCGCTGCGGGCGGCCGAGCTCCGGTCCCGGATGCTGCTCCAGGTCCATGACGAAATCGTCGTCGAGGTGGCCCCCGGCGAACGCGAGAAGGTCGAGGAACTGCTCCGCCGGGAGATGGCCGCGGCGGTCGAACTGCGCGCCCCGCTGGACGTCTCGGTCGGCTCGGGCAAGGACTGGGAGTCGGCGGCGCACTGACCCACCACGGGGGCCGGAAAAGCTCCGGCCCCCGCTCGGCCCGCCCCCGCACCGGGCCCACGGCTCAGCCGCGGACGCGCGCGGACCGGTCGGACACGCCCTCGCGCTCGCCCACGTCCGGCCGCGCCCGGCGTGCCCGCCGCTGCAGCAGCCGTACGGCCACGGCGTACAGCGGCAGCCCCAGAGTGAGGCCCGCGCCGGCGCCGAAGAGCACGGTCGGGATGTAGTTCGGCCAGGTCGCTGCGTCGCCGTAGACGGCGTGCGCCCGCAGGGTCCGATGTGTCGCGCCGATCAGTACGCACAGGGCGAGCGGCGCGGTCAGCAGCAGCCGCAGCCGCACGGTCAGATGGGGCACGGCGCCCGGGCCGGGCACCGCGGCCACGGCGCCCGCGGGCCCGCCCGTGTCCCGCAGCGCCGACCACCCGAACCACGCCATGGCCACCAGCGCCAGCGCCGAGGTGCCGTACTGCACATACGTCGCCACCGGCAGACCGCCCACGGTGTCGTTCAGCACGGGTATCAGCCGGGTGCCCCAGCGGCCCGGGTGGGTGAAGGCGTCCCATACGACATGCGTCGCCGCCCCGAGCACCGCCGAGACGATGAACCACCCCACCAGCGCGGCGAGTTCGCGGGGCCCGCGCGGTCGCCAGGGACGGCCCCGCAGCACTGTGTGCGTCCGGCCCCGCCAGGCCCGGGGCAGCAGCGCCAGCGCCGGCTCGCGCAGCAGCAGCCAGCCGCCGACCAGCCCCGCGGTGACCAGGACGTCCACCGTCAGCACGCCGGGCAGCGAGTGGGTGACGTCGCCGAACTCCATGGCGCCCGGCACCACGGTGTCCGCGTAGTACGTCATGTCCGGTGCGAACGAGCCCGCGACGAGCGCCGAGGAGACCAGCGGGCCACGGCCCGCGCCGGTCCGCCGGATGGCCGGGAGCACGGCGGCGGCATGGCTGAGCGTGAACGGCATGAGTGTCTCCTTGAACGATTCGGATCATTATGTGTCCGATGACGGTGGTAGATGCCCGGCCCGAGTTGTCGTAGTGTCGCCTGAGTTGACGCGCCGGGGGGCGCGGAACCGCGTCGGTGACGCGGGTCGGGCACAGGGAGGGGACCACGTATGGCAGCCACGTTCCGACGGCGGCTCGGCCGGGGAGCGGCCTCGACGGCCGTGGCGGCCCTGGTGTGCGCCGCCCTGACGGCCTCTCAGGCGCCGGCCGCCACCGAAAGCGCGGCCGCCGGGGAGCGGGAGCCGGCCCCGCCGCCGGCCGACACCCCCATCGACGGCGGCTCGGCGTACTACACCGACCTGCCGCCGCTCAAGGGCCCGGTACCGCCGAGCGGTTCGCACCGCCCCAAGGGCGGCCCCGTCGTCACCGGCCCCGCCCAGGCCGGCATCCCCGCCACCGTGCTGGCCGCGTACAAGAAGGCCGAGTCCCGGATCGACGCCTCCGATCCGGGCTGCCGCCTGCCCTGGCAACTGCTCGCCGGCATCGGCAACGTCGAATCCGGCCAGGCGCGCGGCGGAGCCGTCGACGCCGAGGGCACCACCCTCCAGCCGATCCTCGGCCCGCAGCTCAACGGCCACGGCTTCGCGCGGATCACCGACACCGACGGCGGCCGCTACGACGGCGACCTCACCCATGACCGCGCCGTCGGGCCGATGCAGTTCATCCCCTCCACCTGGTCCAGCGGCGGCCCCGACGGCACCGGTTGGGGCGCCGACGGCAACGGCGACGGCAAGAAGGACCCCCACAACGTCTTCGACGCGGCGCTCGCCGCCGGCCGGTACCTGTGCGCCGCCGGTCGCGATCTGTCGACCCGGCAGGACCTCGACCGCGCGATCCTCGGCTACAACGACTCCGAGGAGTATCTGCGGACGGTGCTGTCCTGGTACGCCTTCTACCGCACCGGCACCCATGAGGTGCCGGACGGCAAGGGCGTCCTCCCCGTCCAACGGGGCGGCGCCGGCGGCGGGCACGGCGGCGGCCGGACCGAAGGCCGTACCGGCAAGGACCACGGCCGGAGCACCGGCGCCGGCCACCGTCCCGCCGGGCCGAAGCCGAACGGCCCTGCCGAGCCGAAACCGGACGGGCCTGCCGAGCCCAAGCCGCACAAGCCCGCCCAGCCGAAGCCGCACAAGCCCGCCGAGCCCGGCGGCACCGACCCCGCGCCGGGCGGCAAGGACCCCCAGAAGCCCACCCCCAAGCCGCCCACCGAGCCCGCCCCGCTCACCGCCCTGGTGCGGGTCGGCGACAAGGACGTCAGCGCCACCGCGGGCACCGACTTCGCCGCGTCGCCGCGGGTGCGGGCCGAGGACGCGACGGGCAAGCCGGTCGCCGGCGTCCCCGTCCGCTTCACCCTCCCCGCGCCCTCCGGTGTCCGCTTCCCCGGCGGTGCGACCGTCGTCACCGTCACCACCGGCAAGGACGGTCTGGCCACCGCGCCCACGCTGCACGCGGGCGACAAGACGGGCGCCTTCACCATCCGGGCGACGGCCGTCGGCCGCACCGTGCCCGCCGCCGCCTTCGGCGCCACCGTCAAGGCCGCGCCGGCGCCGAAGGCCGACAAGCTCGTGCGCACCTCGGACAAGGAGCTGACGACGACCGCCGGCCAGGCGTTCGCGGCCGGCGCGGTCGAGGTCAAGGCGACGTACCACGGCAAGCTCGCGGCGGGCGTGCCGGTCACCGCGACCATGGTCACCGACGACCCGGACCAGCCCGTGGAGAACGACCAGGGCCCCTACTTCGAGGACCCCGAGGCCACCGGCGCCGACAAGGGCAAGCCGGTCCGCACCCGCACCGGGCTCACCACGGACGCCGACGGCCTGCTGAAGCTCCCGAAGATCTGCACCGACACCCGCACCGGGACGTTCCTGCTCCGGCTGACCACCGCGGACGGCGCCGTGCTCACCGTCGAGCTGAAGGTCACCGCACCGGACGGCGCATAGCCGCGGCCGGCCCCGTGGACCGGGCCGGCGACCGCCCGGCCCCACGCCGCCGTTCCGCCCTCCGTCCGGGGCGGGACGGCGGCGCATCACGTCCGCGGGTGAAACGTGTTCTCATCTCGGCCGCCCGTTGCTACGGTGCCCCCGCCCTGACGCCGTCGAGGATCCGGGAGCACCCCCGGACACGCACCGCAACCCGGGAGGCCGGCCATGCGCGCCCTGACAGCAGCCGCGATCGGACTGGCCGCGGCGCTCGCTCTCCTCTTCACCCTCACGGCGATCGGCGCGCCCAGCGGCACGACCTCCCCCAAGCCGCTGCGGACCACCGTCCCCGAGCACCCCTGAGGGAGGGAGGCCGCCGTCATGCGCCGCACCGCCAGCCTGGTACTGCTCGCCTTCGCCGTCTTCTTCACCGCCCTGTCCCCGCTGATGCGGTGGTACGCCTTCCCGCGGCTCGCCAAGATCCCGCCGGGCCAGTACCAGGACATGGTCCTGGAGGCCAGGCCCGCCACCCTCATCAACTACGGCACGATGAAGGCCGAGCGGGTCCCCAAGGTCACCATCGTCCAGACCCTCAAGGGCGACGTCGCCGCCTCCGACCGCATCGAGAAGACCGCCGGCCGCGACGTCGTCGTCTGGGACGCGCTGTCCTACGTCGCCGGCCCCGACGGCAAGGCGGTCTCCCAGATCCCCGAGCGCTACATCTTCGACGCCCACTCCCAGGAACCCGTGCACGCCACCGGGGAGATGGTCGACGGCGACCCGGTGCGCCGCAACGGCATCGAGTACAAGTGGCCGTTCCTCACCGAGAAGCGCGACTACACCTACTTCGACGCCCAGACCCGCACCTCGGCGCCCATCCACTACAAGGGGACCCGCACCTTCCGCGGCCTGGAGGTCTACTACTTCGAGCAGACCATCCCCTGGACGAAGGTCGCGCTCCCCAAGAAGATGCCGGTCAAGGGCGTCACCCCGCAGGCCGTCGCGAAGATGGGCACCACCCGCTGGTACAGCACCAAGCGGATGTTCTGGGTCGAACCGGTCACCGGCGCACCGGTCAACGGCGAGGAGATCCACAAGGAGGAGCTGCGCGGCGGCGATCTGCTGCCCGGCGGCGGCAGGGTCACCGCCTTCGCCGGCCATGTGAAGATGCGCGCCGACTACGTCGACTCCACCGTCGCCCTGGTGACGTCCCAGCGCACCCTCGTCCTGCTGCTCACCAGCTACCTGCCCTGGGGATTCCTGGTCCTGGGCGCGGCGCTGCTCGCCCTGAGCCTGCACCTTGAGGCCCGCGGCCGGCGGCCCGCCTCCACCGACCGTGCGGCCCCCGCCGCGCCCGAGGCTCCGCTCAGCCCCGCTTGAGCCGCGCCGTGGTGTGCCGGGTCGGCTGCGCGGTCGCCGGGTCCTCCGGCCAGGGGTGCTTGGGATAGCGGCCGCGCAACTCGGCGCGCACGGAGCGGTATCCGTCCCTCCAGAAGGAGGCGAGATCGGCGGTGACGGCGGCCGGGCGCCCCGCGGGGGAGAGCAGATGCACCAGTACGGGCACCCGCCCGCCGGCCACCCGCGGCGACTCCTGCCAGCCGAACAGCTCCTGCAGCTTCACGGCCAGCACCGGCTGCTCGCCGCCGTAGTCCACCCGCACCCGCGAACCGCTGGGCACCTCGATCCGCTCCGGCGCCAGCTCGTCGAAGCGGGCCGCGTCGCCACTCGCCCAGGGCAGCAGCCGCGCCAGCGCCTGCCCCGCGTCGATCCGCTCCAGATCGGCCCGCCGCCGTGCCCGCCCGAGTTCGACCCCGAGCCAGTCCTCGACCCGCGCCAGCAGCGCCGCGTCCGACACATCGGGCCACGGCGCCCCCAACTCCCGGTGCACGAACGCCATCCGCTGCCGCAGCGAGACCGCGCCGGGCGACCACCGCAGCAGACCGAGCCCCTCCCGCCGCAGCCCCGCCACCACCGCGTCCCGCAGCAGCTGTGCGCCGGGGGCGGTCAGCGGCCGCGACACCAGCTCGATCGCGCCCAGCCGGGTCACCCGCCGGGCCACCACGTCCCCGTCCGACCAGTGCACCTCCTCGCCCGAGGAGTACAGCGCCCGCGCCGCCGCACGCGCGGTCTCCTCGTCGATCACCGCCGCCAGCTGCACCCGGGCCGACACCGCCGCCACCGGCCGGTCCGCCACCGCGACGGCCAGCCACGCCGCGTCCCGCAGCCGGGAGCCGTCCCGGCCGGCCCGCGGCCCCGCCCCCGCGCCCGCCAGCTCGGCACCGGTCCCGGACGCCATGAGATAGCTCCCGGCGCCGCGGGCCCGCGCCACCCGCTCGGGGAACGCCAGCGCGGCGATCAGACCGGCGACCGCGTCGTCGGACGCCGGCGCACCGGCGCCGCCGCCCTTCGGCGCACCGGCCTCGACCGCCCCGCCCGTCCCCGGCTCAGCGCCCGCCGACACCAGCCGCCGCGCCTCCTGCCGCCACCGGGCGGCGTACCCGTCGCCGCCCCGCCGCGCGCTGCGCCACGCCTCCGCCAGATCGTCCCCGTACGCCCGCGGCGGCTCCTCGCTCAGCAGGGCCACCACCTCCGCGGCGCGCCGCACGCCCACCTCGGGCGCACCGTCCAGCAGGGCGCGCGCCAGCCGGGGATGCAGTCCGACCCGCGCCATCCGGGTGCCCCGCTCCGTCGCCCGGCCGTCCTCGTCCACCGCGCCGATGGCCGTCAGCACCTCCCGCGCCGCGGCCAGCGCCCCGGCCGGCGGTGCGTCGAGCAGCGCCAGACCACTCGCCGCCGGATCGCCCCAGCAGGCCGCCTGCAGGGCGAACGCGGTCAGATCGGCCACCTTGATCTCCGGCTCGGGGAACGCCGGCAGCCGCCCGTCCTCGCCCTGCGACCAGCAGCGGTAGACCACACCCGGCGCCTCGCGCCCCGCCCGGCCCGCTCGCTGGCGGGCCGCCGCCCTGGAGGCCCGTACGGTCGTGAGCGCGCTCAGCCCGCGGGCGTGATCCATCCGCGGCACCCGCGCCAGCCCGCTGTCCACCACCACCCGCACACCCGGCACGGTCAGGCTGGACTCCGCCACGGAGGTCGCCAGCACCACCCGGCGACCGCCCACACCGCCCGCCAGCACCGCGTCCTGCACCTCGGCCGGCGCCCGCCCGTGCACCTGCAGCACCTCGGCGTCCACCCCGGCCAGCTCCCCGGCGACCCGCCCGATCTCCCCGACACCCGGCAGGAAGCACAGCACGTCACCCGACCGCTCGCGCAGCGCCCGCCGCACCACGCCCGCCACATGTGTCAGCAGCGCCGGATCCACCCGCATCCCGTGCGCCGGCCGCACCGGCCGCTCCGGCGGCGCCCACACCCCCTCCACGGGGTGCGACACGCCCGCCGCCTCGACCACCGGCGCCGCCCCCTGGGAGCCGCCCAGCAAACGGGCCCACCCCTCGGCGTCGGTCGTCGCCGACGCGGCCACGAGCCGCAGCTCGGGCCGCAGCGTCTCGCGTACGTCCAGGAGGAAGGCCGCGCAGGTGTCGGCGTCCAGATGCCGCTCGTGACACTCGTCGAGCACCACGACATCGACCCCGGCCAGCTCCGGATCGCGCTGCAGCCGCTGCAGCAGCACACCGGTGGTCACCACCTCCACGCAGGTACGCGGTCCGACCCGCCGCTCCCCGCGCACCGTGAATCCGACCTGGTCACCGGCCTTCTCGCCGAGCAGCCAGGCCATCCGCCGCGCCGCGGCCCGGGCCGCGATCCGCCGCGGCTCGGCGACCAGCACCCGCCGCCGGGGCCCCGCGCCGGTCAGGCCCGCGAGCTCCAGCGGCACCAGCGTCGTCTTGCCGGTGCCCGGCGGGGCGCACAGCACCGCCGCACCGGCCTCCTCCAGGGCGGCGCGCAGCGCGGGCAGCGCGGTACGTACGGGCAGCTGGGCGAGGGCGTCACGGGCGATCACGCCCCCAGTCTGCCGCCCCGGCCTCCCGTACCGGCCCGGGTGCCCCCGTTACCCCTCTGCCACGCACACGAAGATCGCCGTCCCCGGGATCAGCTGCCCGCGCAGCGGCGACCAGCCGCCCCACTCCTGGGTGTTGCCCTCCGGCCATTCCGGCTCGACGAGGTCCACCAGTCGGAACCCGCCCGCCACCACGTCCCGCACCCGGTCGCCCAGCGTCCGGTGGTGCTCGACGTACACCGCCCGGCCGGTACCGTCCTGCTCCACGTACGGCGTGCGGTCGAAGTACGAGGCCGCCACCGACAGCCCCTCGGGCCCCGGCTCGTCGGGGAAGGCCCAGCGGATGGGGTGGGTGACGGAGAAGACGAACCGGCCGCCGGGCCGCAGCACCCGCCGTACCTCGCGCAGCACCCGCACCGGATCGGCGACGAACGGCAGCGCGCCGTAGGCGGAACAGGCCAGGTCGAAGCTGCCGTCACGGAACGGCAGCGCCCCGGCGTCCGCCTCCACCAGGGCGGTGGCGTCGTCGTCCGCGCCCTCGGCGATCCGCAGCGCGTGCTGCAGTTGCCGGTGGGAGAGGTCGAGCGCCACCGGGCGCGCGCCCTGCGCCGCCAGCCAGCGCGAGCACTGCGCGGCGCCGGCCCCGACCTCCAGGACCCGCAGCCCCTTCAGCCCCTCGGCCGGCCCGAGCAGCCCGGCATCCGCCTCGTCGAGTCCCTCGGGGCCCCAGACGAACCGGTCGTCCCCGAGGAACGCTCCGTGCTCGCTCTGATACTCGTCCGCGTTGCGGTCCCACCAGCCCCGATTGGCGCGGCTGCTCTCGGTGTCCGAGGCGTCACGGCGGGTCGCCTCCGGCTCGTGCTCTTGGTTCATCGCGCCCGTCGTCGTAGTCTTCGCTCTGCTTGTGGCTGCAGGGACTGTGAGGCCGTTCGACCTCGCGGAACATCGCGCGTGCCGTTTTTGGGGCGTTCTGTCCCGGGTGTGCGCGTTCGCGCATTGACCGTGTCCGGCTGCCCCCGTATGCTACAAGTTGCGCTGCGGGCTTGCGCGCCTCAGACGGAGCAGGCCGCGCTCGCATCTGTATGTACCCCTCGGTTTTGAGGCGTTCCGGAATGTTCCCGGTGCTCCGGCATTTGTGGACCTCCGATAGAGAGCGTCTCTGACACTGTCCGGACTTATGCAGAGGCGATACGGGCTCTCGGCGTAGCAGTACCTACGACTTCAATGTCCGTACCGGAGCCCTTTCCCACATGACGAGCAGCACCGAGACCACCGCCACCACCCCGCAGGTTGCGGTCAACGACATCGGTAACGAGGAAGCCTTCCTCGCCGCGATCGACGAGACGATCAAGTACTTCAACGACGGCGACATCGTCGACGGCGTCATCGTGAAGGTCGACCGGGACGAGGTCCTGCTCGACATCGGTTACAAGACCGAAGGCGTCATCCCGAGCCGCGAGCTCTCGATCAAGCACGACGTCGACCCCAACGAGGTCGTCGCCGTCGGTGACGAGATCGAAGCCCTTGTTCTCCAGAAGGAGGACAAGGAAGGCCGCCTGATCCTCTCGAAGAAGCGCGCCCAGTACGAGCGTGCCTGGGGCACCATCGAGAAGATCAAGGAAGAGGACGGGATCGTCACCGGTACCGTCATCGAGGTCGTCAAGGGTGGTCTCATCCTCGACATCGGCCTCCGTGGCTTCCTCCCGGCCTCCCTGGTCGAGATGCGCCGCGTCCGCGACCTTCAGCCCTACGTGGGCAAGGAGCTCGAGGCCAAGATCATCGAGCTGGACAAGAACCGCAACAACGTGGTCCTGTCCCGCCGTGCCTGGCTGGAGCAGACCCAGAGCGAGGTCCGCCAGACCTTCCTCACCACCCTCCAGAAGGGTCAGGTGCGCTCCGGCGTCGTCTCCTCCATCGTCAACTTCGGTGCCTTCGTGGACCTGGGTGGCGTCGACGGTCTCGTCCACGTCTCCGAGCTGTCCTGGAAGCACATCGACCACCCGTCCGAGGTCGTCGAGGTCGGCCAGGAGGTCACGGTCGAGGTCCTGGACGTCGACATGGACCGCGAGCGCGTGTCCCTGTCGCTCAAGGCGACCCAGGAAGACCCGTGGCAGCAGTTCGCCCGGACCCACCAGATCGGTCAGGTCGTCCCGGGTAAGGTCACCAAGCTCGTTCCCTTCGGTGCGTTCGTGCGCGTCGACGAGGGCATCGAGGGCCTGGTCCACATCTCCGAGCTGGCCGAGCGCCACGTCGAGATCCCGGAGCAGGTCGTCCAGGTCAACGACGAGATCTTCGTCAAGGTCATCGACATCGACCTTGAGCGTCGCCGGATCTCGCTGTCGCTGAAGCAGGCCAACGAGTCCTTCGGCGCCGACCCGTCGGCCGTCGAGTTCGACCCGACCCTGTACGGCATGGCCGCGTCCTACGACGACCAGGGCAACTACATCTACCCCGAGGGCTTCGACCCCGAGACCAACGACTGGCTCGAGGGCTACGAGACCCAGCGCGAGGCGTGGGAGAACCAGTACGCCGAGGCGCAGCAGCGCTTCGAGCAGCACCAGGCCCAGGTCATCAAGTCGCGCGAGGCCGACGAGCAGGCTGCGGCCGAGGGCGCTGCGGCGCCGGCGGCGCAGGGTGGCGGCCAGGCCGGCGGCGGCAACGCCGGTGGCGGCTCGTACTCCTCGGAGTCGGCGGACAACTCCGGCGCCCTGGCGTCGGACGAGGCGCTCGCCGCGCTCCGCGAGAAGCTGGCCGGCGGCCAGAGCTGAGCTTGCGCCGACAGGCAGCGGTTCGCCGCTGCTAGGCACTAGCCGATAGGCGAAGGCCCGTTCCCCTCTGGGGGAGCGGGCCTTCGTCGTGTCCGGGGGTGGGGGAGGTGGGGGATGAGGCCGGCGCGGAGGCCGGAGCTGCCGGTCAGCCCACTGGAATGCCCGGATTGGCGACGCCGCGGCCGCCGGTGACCGTGTTGTCGCCCGCGATGGTGACCGGGCAGTCGGATGCGTCGTCATGGGTGATGTGGAAGCCGTAGCGGCCCGACCCCGTGGCATCGCTCAGATCGGCCGACGTAGACGCCCTCGCCCATGCCGCTGCCGTCCTTGCCGGTGTCACGGATGGTCGAGTTCTTGATGACACCGTTCCTGCTGGACTTCCGGAAGTGCACGCCCTCCATGTCCAGGTCGTGCACGCTGACGGAGTCGACGACGACACCGTCCGAGGCGTCCAGCATGATCCCCTTCTGGCCGCCGGTGACGGTGAGGCCCTCGACCGTCCAGTTCGAGGCGCCGTTCAGATACAGCCCGTAGCCGCCGCTCGCGGTGAGCACGGCCTTGGGTGAGCCGGTGAGGGTGATCCGGGACGAGGAGGTGCCGGCGGCGGTCGTCTTGAAGTTGCCGCGGTATGTGCCGTCGGCGAGCTGAATCCGGTCACCTGGCTTCGCCCTGGCGAGCGCGTCCTTGAGCTGCGCGGCCGTCGAGACGTCGATCACTCGGGACGGGGAGGGGGAGGCGGAGGCGCCTGAGGTGGCCGCGCTGGCCGTGGTGGTCGCTGTGACGGACGTGACCGACAAGGCCAGCGGGAGTAACGCGGCGGCGCCCAGGAGGGCGGCGCCGGGGCCTGTGGGGAGGAGGGGCGTGCGGCGAGTGGGCATATAAGTTCCTTTGTGTATGTGAACGTTGGGTTTGAGTGTGAACCTCTCCGTGGGGGTGAAGGTAGGGCTGGGGGTGGGGTGCGTCAAGACTTCAGGTGGAGGGGGTGAGAGGTGAACTCCCCTTCCTCGTGGGGGAGTTGTGTTCAGGTTCTTGAATTTTGAGTGGGAGGGGGGTGGCGGCGCGGTGGGCGGGTGGTGGGGCCCTGCCGAACCGGGCTTCAGGGGACGGCACACGACGGGAGGTGGGCCGCGCCCGGTGGTGGGCGGGCCGCGTCCGTAGAGAAGGGGGTGGCGGGCCGGGTTGTGCAGGGGCTGCGTCAGGCGGGGGCGGAGAGTGTCCGGAAAGGGTCGGGGTCATATCCGCAGCCGGGAATGCTCGCGGTCGACCGCACGTTGGCGTTCATGAGAACGAGGAGGAGCGGTCACTGTGTTGGATCCCCAGAGCTTGTACACATGGGAGCCGAGCGGGCTCGCGGAGGTCGAGGCGATCGCCTCCAGGGACTCCGCGGGTCTCGTGCTGCTGTACCACTTCGACGGCTACATCGACGCCGGCGAGACGGGCGACCAGATCGTCCAGCGGCTGCTCGACGGCCTGCCGAACGAGGTCGTCGCCCGCTTCGACCACGACCGCCTCGTCGACTACCGCGCCCGGCGTCCGCTGCTGACCTTCGAGCGCAACCGCTGGACCGCCTATGAGACCCCGAGCATCGAGCTGCGGCTGGTGCGCGACACCACCGACGCGCCGTTCCTGCTGCTGTCCGGCCCCGAGCCGGACGTGGAGTGGGAGCGCTTCGCGGGTGCCGTGAAGGAGATCGTCGAGCGGCTCGGCGTACGCCTCTCGGTGAACTTCCACGGCATCCCCATGGGCGTCCCGCACACCCGCCCGGTGGGCATCACCCCGCACGGCAACCGCACGGATCTGATGCCGGGCCACGCCGGATTCTTCGACGAGGCCCAGGTGCCCGGTAGCGCGGAGGCACTGATCGAGTTCCGGCTGGCCGAGGCGGGGCACGACGTACTGGGCGTGGCGGCGCATGTGCCGCACTACATCGCCCGGTCCGCCTATCCGGACGCCGCGCTGACGGCCCTGGAGGCGGTGACGGCCGCGACCGGCCTGGTGCTCCCCGGGGCGGCGCATTCGCTGCGGACGGAGGCCCTGCGGACGCAGGAGGAGATCGAACGGCAGATCTCGGAGGGCGACGAGGAACTGGTCGCGCTGGTCAGCGGGCTGGAGCACCAGTACGACGCGGTGGCCGGCGCGGAGACCCGGGGGAATCTGGTGGCCGAGCCGGTCGATCTTCCTTCGGCCGACGAGATCGGCAGGGAGTTCGAACGCTTCCTTGCGGAGCGGGAGGGCGACGGCGGCGCCTGAGGGGGAGGCGGCGCCTCAGCCGGGGCCGATACCTGGGCCGGGGCCGGAGGCGGGGAGTGGCCCGATGCGGGGCCGTGGTCTCCTGCGCGCCGGCCGCCCCGGTGCACCGTATAGCGTGGGCCCATGGTGAAGGTGGGGCTGACCGGCGGTATCGGCGCGGGCAAGAGCGAGGTGTCACGACTGCTGGCGTCGTACGGCGCGGTGATCGTGGACGCGGACAAGATCGCACGCGAGGTCGTCGAGCCGGGTACGCCCGGACTGGCGGCGGTGGTCGAGGAGTTCGGGGGCGGCGTTCTCACGGCGGAGGGCACGCTCGACCGGCCCAAGCTGGGCGGGATCGTCTTCGCCGACCCCGAGAAACTCAAGGCGCTGAACGCGATCGTGCACCCGCTGGTGGGCGCCCGCTCGGCCGAACTCGAGGCGTCGGCGGGGCCGGACGCGGTAGTCGTCCACGACGTGCCGCTGCTGACGGAGAACGGCCTGGCGCCGCTGTACGACCTGGTGGTCGTGGTCGACGCCGCCCCGCAGACCCAGCTGGATCGCCTGGTACGGCTGCGCGGCATGGCCGAGGACGAGGCGAGGTCCCGGATGGCGGCTCAGGCGACCCGTGCCCAGCGGCTGGCGGTCGCGGATCTCGTCATCGACAACGATGGAGCGCTGGAGGCCCTGGAACCGCAGGTCCGCGCGGTATGGGAGCGCCTGCGGGACGTATGAGCCCGGACGGTACCCTCACCGCCATGACTCCTCCTTCCGATCTCGACGCCAGGACCACCGGCCCGGAGCCCGCCGCCACAGAGGCTGCTTCCGGTGCCACCGCCGCCGCTCCCTCCGCCGATGACGCGGGCCCGGCGTCGTTCGTCGTGAACATCCCGGGCATCGCGGACGCGGATCTGGAGCCGGATCCGCTCGACCCCTCGCAGATCGTCTCCGGGGAGCCGGAGGTGACGGGCAAGGTCCTCTGGGAGTCGCCGGACGGCCGCCAGCTCCGGGGAATCTGGCAGATCACGCCGGGCGTGGTGACCGACACCGAGGCCAATGAGCTGTTCGTGGTCGTCAGCGGCCGCGCCACGATCGAGGTCGAGGGCGGTTCGGTACTCGAGGTGGGCCCGGGCGACGCATGCGTTCTGCGCGAGGGTGACCGCACCCGTTGGACGGTCCACGAGACGCTGCGCAAGGCTTACCACATCAGCCTGTAACGGGTGGCCTGTAACGGGGGGCCGGTAGCGGATGGCCGACCCGGCGCCGTGACCTGCTGGGGCTCCGGCGCCGGGGCCCGTTACGGAGGCGGCGGGTGTCCTGCGGCGGCGAGGGCGCCGCAGGCCCCTACGAGGGCAGTGGCGATGGCGATGGCTGTGGCCCCGCTGCCGCGCTGGTCGCCGCGGCGCCCTGCATCGGTGGTGCGGCAACGCCGCGTCCGCATGCGGTTGCCTGTCCGATCGATGACTTCGGCAGCGGCTCTGGCAGTGGCTCTGGCTCCGTTGGGTCACGGGGCTCGGTCGGGGGGCACCGGGCCCGGTTGAGGTCGCCCCGGCCGGGGAATGCCGCGACCGGCGGGGTTGTTGTGCCGCAGGTGACGCCGTACGGCTCGTGGCTGAGGTATGCCCCGATGGCGACGGCAACGGGAGAGGAGCAGGCCGTGCCCGAGCGTAGCCCCGAGACGCATGTCATCGACTTCCGCGCCGCGGAGCAGCTGTTGGAGGCCCGCGACCCGCGTGGCGCGATCCGGCTGCTGGACTCGGTCATCACCGCACACCCCGAGAACACCGCGGCCCGACTGCTGCGCGCCCGCGCCTTCTTCCTCGCCGCCCAACTGCGCCCGGCGGAACTTGAGTTCCAGATAGTGCTGGAACGCGAGCCGGACAATGCCTTCGCCCATTTCGCGCTGGGCCGCACTCTGGAGCGCGGCGGCCGGGTGGACGAGGCGCTGCGCCACTTCCGCCTGGCAGCCGCCCTGGAACCGCGCCCGGACTTCCTCCAGGCCGCCCGCTTCGCACCCGGCGACACGGGCAACGGCGAACCCACCCCCTGACGTGATGGTCAGCGGCGAACGGCCCGGAGGCGAACAGCCGGGCCGTGGGTCGCGGCCGCCGACACCGCCCTGCCGGGCAGGACGGCGAACACGCCCTCGCCCCTGAGGTTGCCTACGGCTTGCTGCCGGGCCGGCGGCCGGTGTCCCTGCGTATCCCGAACGCCTCGTTCCGGCCACGATCAGGCTCGTAGGGCGGTACGTCCCTGCCCGGTTGGTAGTGCGGCCCCTGACGAATGTGGCGGATCACCATGGCCAGGTCCATGACCGCCACCATGGCCACGGCGGCACACGCCGCCGCCCATTCCGGCCGGCCGACGTCGACGAAGGCAACGGCTCCGGCGGTGGCACACAGCAACCCCCACAGCGCCAGCCCGCAGCGCATTCTCAGCGGACTGCGTGCATGCAGCGGCTCATTTCCCGTACGCATCGGCACCCATCTCCCACCTCCAGGATCCACCCGATCGACTGGCCGGTCACCTGTCTTCCCCTCCCTTTCCCCCTCCCCTTCCCCCCGCCCCCGCCCCGCCCCTCCCCACCCGGGCCACCGGGACCCCTCCCCCCAGGCACCCGGGACTCCTTCCCCCCGGGATCCCACCCCCGGGATCCCACCCCCGGGATCCCACCCCCGGGATCCCACCCCCGGGATCCCTCCGCCCCGGACCGCCCTCTCGCCCCATTCCCTCCCTGCCACCGGCGCCCCTCAGGCTGGGGCCCTCAGGCCGGGCCCTCAGGCCGGGGCTCTTAGGCCGGGGCCCTCAGACCGGGGCCCCTAGGCCGGGGCCCTCACCCTGGCTCCCTCATGCCGCGGCCTCATGCCGGCTCCCCCATGACGAGGCCCTCTCGCCCCCTCCACCCATCTGCTGCTTCTCGCCCGCTCCCTCCCGTCCTCCCTTCCTGTCGCTCTCTCCCCCGTTCCCGTTCATCCGTGCTCGTGGTGTGGGTCGCCGGCGGGATGGCTGTTGATCCAGGACAGCCCGCCGATGTCGAGCAGTGATCGCGCTCGGGTGACGGCGACATACGCCAGGCGTGCCTCGTCGATGTCGATGGGCCCGGGGACCGGTGAGCCGTCCTCGCCTCGGTCGTCGAAATCGTCGGGGGCTGTGAAGTCGTCGGCGATGCGCACGCTTGCCCACTCCCGCCCCTTGGCCCGATGCGCCGTGGACACCGTCACCTCGGCGGAAGCCTCGGGCGAGAGCCGGTCGAGGGCCTGGAGTACCGCTTGCGTGCCGTGCTCGTCGACGAGTTCCACCAGGGGCAGCAGATCCCGGCCGGCGGGGTCGAACTCTGCGTACTCACGCAGCTCCGCCCAGGTCTCGAAGAGCATCAGCTCGGGATGTGCGGTGCGGCGCCCGGCCTCCAGGTCGTGTGCGGCGCGTGCGAGCGCGCTCAGTGCCTCGCCGCCGCCCGCGAGCGCGACCCGGCGGTCCGCCTCCAGCTGCCGTATCACCTCCACCATCGCCCCCACATTCGTCCGGCACAGGATCGCGTCCGGGGCGCGGACCCGGTGCAACTCCGTCTCCAGGCGGGGGGAGCCCGTGAGTCGGATCGGTGCGCCCACGATCGCCAGCCAGCGGTTGGCCTCGGCCGCCAGCGCCGGTCCGAAGCGGAAGGAGCGGGAGAGGCTGAGCTGTCTGCCGTCGAATCCGGACATCACATCGCGCGCGCCGCGCCAGCCGTAGATGGCCTGGGCGGAGTCCCCGACCAGCACCAGCTGTGCGTGGTCGCGCTGAGCGGTGAAGACCTGCTCGACCACGGGATTGGTGTCCTGTGCCTCGTCCAGCAGCAGGAAGTCCGCCTTGATGACCGGCTCGCGCAGCGCCCACATCTTCAGGTAGTGATCATGCTCGAAGCGGACGACGCCGTGGTCCGGATGCTGGAGGTCGGCCCAGGCCTTGCGTGCGTAGGGCAGGACGAGGTCGGCGAGTTGAGCGTGCAGCGGCTCGGATTCGGCGCCGCGCAAAGGCGGGACGTGATGTGGTGCGATCCGGCTGTCGGCGGACTGGCAGAAGCGGGTGACGGTGCGCAGGACCGTATGGGAGAGCGCCCTGTTGTCGACCTTGCGTGCTCCGATGCGTACGGACATGCCGTCGTCGATGCCCAGGGCCGCGCCGGTGCGCCATCCCGCTTGTCGAGGGGCGTTCATCCGCGTCTGGTAGCCCCTGCCCACGGCGGTGTAGGCGAGGGCGTGCGCCGTTCCGCAGGCGACCTCGTCGGGGAATTCCCGGGCGGCGTGGCGGGCCACGGCTCTGTTGAAGGCGATGTACCGGCCGAGCCTGCCCTGTCGCCGCGCGGAGTGCGCGAGCATCGCGAGGGTCGTCGTCTTACCGGTGCCGGCACCGGCCTGGATCACGAGATGCGCGCCGGTCGCAAAGGCCTCCGCCGCTGCGGTCTGTTCGGGTGTGGGGGTGTGCATCGCGCTCCTCACCGAGATGGGGTGATTACCGAGAGTGATTTCGTCACTCACTGTAATCGAGTGCGGGGTGAGCGCAAGAGGCTTTCTGTGGCCTGTGGATAACTCTCGCCCTCGCGCGCGGGAGTGCGGGCCGGGTGCGTTGTCAGTGCCGTCTGATTCCATCGGCAGTGGACGGGCAGGTCGCCGCGGCGGCTCGTCGGGCGTGAGGCGGGGAGGCTGGGGAGGCGTAGTGCGTACGACCGTAGACTCGCAGGTCGGGCACGCCGGAGCGGCCCGCGGGCGGTCGGCCCGGCGGGTGCCGCGGCCGGCGGTGCAGGACCAGACATCAGGGGATGGCATGACAAGGCGGTGGGAGCGCGGCGGTCGGGCCGCTGCCGTGGCCGGCTGTGCCGTGGCCTTCCTGCCCGCCCAGCCGCCGCGCGCAGGCAAGATCGCTCTTTGGCGGCCCGACGGCGGTCCGCTCCCGGACGCCGACGGGGGAGAGGGGGCGGGGGCTCCGGGCGGGGATCAAGTGCTGGAGCGAGTGCAGCTGACCGTTGCCCGGCGGCACGGCAACGGCGCCCGCAGTCGCACGGTTGCCGCGATGCTGCTCCCGCTGGCCGAGGCCGTGCCGCTGCTGGTCCGCGCCCGGCACGACCCGGCCGCCGCCCCGGCCGCCGCCTGCTGGGGCGCGGCCACCCTGCACGCACTGCACCTCGCCGCGCGCGGCAGGCTGCTGCCGGGCCTGACCGCCGACGACACCGACGCCTGGCGCGCCGGCCCCCTCGACCCCGAGGACATCGCGCATCTCCGGGCCATCGCCGCCGCCATGCCCGCCGAGGCGTACCCCGTGCCGCTTCCCGGCAGCCGCCCGCTCCAGCTGCACGACCCCGCGGCCCTGGTGCGGCTCTATGTGGACGCGGTCATCGACACGCTGCCGCGCACACCCGCCGCCGGACTGGTGGCCGGTGCCCCGTTCGCCGCCGGCGAGCCGCAGTGGCTTCCCGGTGCGCGGGAGTGGGCCGCCGAGGTCGCGGCGGGCGTTGATGCCGGTGTGCGGCTCTCCCTGCGCCTGGACCTCGCGCCGCACCGGCTCTTCGACATCCGGGGCGAGGGCGGGGCGGGCGAAGCCGAAGAGCGCAGCGCGGCGGCCGCCGTCCTGCAGGTGCACAGCCTCACTGACCCGACCCTGGTGGCCGACGCCCGCTCCCTGTGGGAGGGCGAGGGCCCCGACCACTTCGGGCCCCGCTCCCGCGTCGACACGCTCCTCGCGCTGCGCCGCGCCGCCCGCGTCTGGACCCCGCTCACCCGCCTCCTGGAGCGCCCGGTCCCCGACGTACTGCCCCTGGCAGAGGATGAGCTGTACGACCTGCTGGGCGAGGTCGCGCCCCGTCTGGGTGCCGCGGGCGTGACCGTCCACTGGCCCAGGGAGGTGGCCCGCGGGCTGACCGCGGCGGCGGTGCTGCGTCCGGCGCCGGGCTCCGCCGCGGACGGCTTCGGCTTCTTCGACTCCAGCGCACTACTGCAATTCCGCTGGCAGTTGGCGATGGACGGGGCGCCGCTCACGGAGGCGGAGATGGACGCCCTGGCCGAGGCGCACCGCCCGGTCGTGCGGCTCCGCGACCAGTGGGTGCTGGTCGACCCCGGGCTCGTACGCAAAGCCCGTAAGCGCGAACTGGGCTATCTGGAACCGGTCGATGCCCTGGCGGCAACGCTTCACGGCACCACGGAGGTGGACGGTGAAACGGTCGAGGTGGTGCCACTCGGAGCCCTCGCCGCACTGCGCGGCCGCCTCACCGACCAGACGGACCCGCTGCCCCAGCCACCCGGACTGCGAGCGACCCTCCGCGACTACCAACTACGGGGCATGACCTGGCTCGACACCATGACCTCGATCGGCCTCGGCGGATGCCTCGCCGACGATATGGGCCTGGGTAAGACGGTCACCGTCATCGCGCTCCATCTGCACCGGCAGCCCACCGAACCCGTCCTGGTGGTCTGCCCCGCCTCCCTCCTCGGCAACTGGCAGCGGGAGATCGAGCGCTTCGCGCCCGGCACGCCCGTACGCCGCTTCCACGGTGCCGGCCGCAGCCTCGACGGCCTGAACGGCGGCTTCGTCCTGACCACGTACCAGACGATGCGCGGCAACGCCGCCCAACTGGCCGCCCAGCCCTGGGCATGGGTCGTCGCCGACGAGGCCCAGCATGTGAAGAACCCCCGTTCCTCGACGGCCAGAGCGCTGCGCAGCATCAAGTCCCCCGCCCGGATCGCCCTCACCGGCACGCCGGTGGAGAACAACCTCTCCGAGCTGTGGGCCCTGCTGGACTGGACGACCCCCGGCCTCCTCGGCCCCCTCAAGACGTTCCGTGCGCTGCACGCCCGTGAGGTCGAGGGCGGCGAGGATCCGGAGGCGGCCGAGCGGCTGGCCAGGCTGGTGCGCCCGTTCATCCTGCGCCGTAAGAAGTCCGACCCGGGGATCGCGCCCGAGCTCCCGCCCAAGACCGAGACGGATCATCCGGTGGCGCTGGGGCGCGAACAGGCCGCGCTCTATCAAGCCGTCGTCCGCGAGACCCTCTCCCGGATCGAGACCGCCGAAGGCATCGCGCGCCGCGGTCTGGTCATGAAGCTGCTCACCGCCCTCAAGCAGATCTGCAACCACCCCGCGCAGTACCTCAAGGAAGCCGCCCCGGGGTTGGCCGCCCGCTCCGGGAAGCTCGAACTCGTCGACGAACTCCTGGACACCATCCTCGCCGAGGGCGGCGCCGCACTGGTCTTCACCCAGTACGTGAGCATGGCGCGGCTGCTCGAACGGCACCTCGGCGCCCGAGGCGTCCCGACCCAGCTGCTGCACGGCGGCACCCCCGTCGCCGAACGGGAGAGGATGGTCGACCGCTTCCAGTCCGGGCAGGCCCCGGTCTTTCTGCTGTCCCTGAAGGCGGCCGGCACCGGCCTGAACCTCACCCGCGCCGGACATGTGATCCACTACGACCGCTGGTGGAATCCGGCGGTGGAGGAACAGGCCACCGACCGCGCCTACCGCATCGGCCAGACCCAGCCCGTCCAGGTCCACCGGCTCATCGCCGAGGGCACGGTCGAGGACAACATCGCCCAACTCCTCAGCGCCAAACGGGCGCTCGCCGACGCGGTGCTCTCCGGTGGGGAGACCGCGCTGACCGAACTGACCGATGCGGAACTGGCCGATCTCGTCTCCCTCAGGAGGCCCGGATGAACCGCCGCCCCACCTCCGGGCGCGCCGCGGCGGCCGATCGCCAGGCCCGCGCGGACCGCACCCGCACCTTCCCGCCCCTGCCCGTCCGGACCGGTGCCCGGGGGCTGTTCGCCGAATCCTGGTGGGGCAGTGCCTGGCTGGACGCGCTGGAGAGCGCCGCCCTCGACAGCGCCCGGCTCGCCCGCGGCCGGACCTACGCCCGCGACGGCCATGTCGACACCATCAACGTCACACCGGGCCGCATCGTCGCCACCGTACGCGGCAGCAGGCCCCGCCCCTACAGCGCCGAGATCCGCCTCAGAACCCTCACCGGCCAGGAGTGGGACGCGCTCCTGGACGCGATCGCCGCGGACCCCGGGCAGCTCACCGCCCTGCTGGCCAAGCAACTGCCCAGCGCCCTGGCCGAAGGCGAGGTGCGCCTCCTCCCGGGGCCGGGCGACCTCGTTCCCCGATGCTCGTGCCCCGACAGCGGCAGGCCCTGCAAGCACGCCGCCGCGCTCTGCTTCCAGGCGGCCAGGCTCCTGGACGCCGATCCGTTCGTCCTGCTGCTGATGCGCGGCCGCGGTGAACGCGAACTCCTCGACGAACTCTCCCGCCGCAACGCCGCCCTGACGGCCAGTGAAGCCCGTGCGCACACCCTCGGCACCACCGCAGGGGCCACCGGCAGGCAGCGGCCCGAAGGACCCGTACGAGCCGATGCCGGTGAGCGCCCCGCCGAGATGGCCCCGGGTGCCGCGCCCGAGGAACCCGCGGCACCCGGAACGTCGACGCCCCCGGGTGTCCTCGCCCGCACGGCTCTCGCCGACCGCCCCCGGCCGCCGCTCCCGGCGCCCCTGCCGGTGCCGCCCCGGCCCGGACACCCCCCTGCCCTGCCGGACGGCGACAACCTCCCCTTCGACCCCGCCACCCTCGAATTCCTGGCCTCCGACGCCGCCGCCCGCGCCCACGCCTGCGCCTCGGCCGCCGGATCACCCGCACCCGGGGGCGGGCAGCAGTCCTTGCCCAGCCCGTTCCCGGATCTGCCCCCGTGGCAGGACGCCCTCCGGCTGGCCGCCGCCGCCCACCCCACCGCCGGCCTGACCGCCACGACCCGGGCCCTCTACCGCGACCTCGCGGCGGCGGCCGGCCGCACGCCCACGGACGTGGCCCGCTCCGTCGCGGCCTGGCGCCAGGGCGGCCCCGAGGGCCTCGCCCTCCTCGACACCACCTGGAACCCTCCGGCCGGTGACTTCGACCGGGCCCGCAGCGCCCTCCTGGCCGCCGACCTCCCCGCCCTGCGCCCACGCCACAACCACCTCACCGACCCCGAGCGCGGCATCCAGCTCCGCTTCGGCCACGACAACCGCTGGTACCCCTACGAATCCGAACCAGGCGCCGAGGACTGGTGGCCCACCGGACCGGCCGACCCCGACCCCGTAGGCGCCCTCACCACCCTGCTCGCGCGATGACTAACCTCAAGGCCGTGGAAGGTCTCGACACACTCACCCGATCCCTCGCCCAGCGCACCCCCGAGCAGCTCGCGGCACTCCTCACCCGCCACGCCGAGCCGCTCGCCCGCCGCCCAGCCCCCACCGAACTACGCGGCCTGGCAAGCGCGTTGTGGTCCTACGAAACCCTCCACCACCTGGTGCTGCACCTCGACCACCCCCGCCTCCAGGTGCTCGCCGCCACCGCCCGCATCAGCCAGGAGCGTGCCGCACGGGACGCCCACGGCCCCACCGCCCCCGCCGCGGGCGCCGACTACCAGTCCTTGATGGCGCACCGGCTGTCCTTCGCCCAACTGGCCACCGCCCCCGTCCCGCCCGAGGACGTCCTCACCGCCCTCGATGCCACCGGGCACGCCCGTACCGCCGCCGAAGGCGCACTGCGCGCCCTCTACGACGACGGACTGGCCGCCCCGACCGAGGACGGCAGCGTCGTCGTCCCGCCGCGCGCCCCGCAGCTCCTGGCCGCCCACGACCTCGGCCCGTTCCTCGCGCACGCCCCGGAGCTCGTCCCGGACGACACCGCCGACCCCGGGACGCCCTCAGCATCGGTCCCCGCGACCTCGCCGCACGACGAGTCCCGGGCCGCCGCGGCGACCCTCGCCGCCACCGTGGACCGCCTGCTGGCCTCACTGGCCACACAGCCCGCCGCGCTGCGCAAGGCGGGCGGCCTGGCCGTACGGGAGATCAAGCGGCTCGCCAAGGCGGCCGGGGCCTCCGAACCGCACACCCGCCTCCTGCTCGACCTGGCCCTCGCCGCCGACCTGATCGCGCTGACCCGTACCCCGGCCGGTATCACCGCCCTGCCCACCGGCGCCTACGACGACTGGCTCCTCCTCCCGCCGGGCCGGCGCCTCGCCCCCGTCCTGGCCGCCTGGTCCGCCCTGTGGGCCATCCCCACCCACACCCCGTTCGGCGAGACCCCCACCGCGCTGGTCCGTGGCCACGACCGGCACGCGCCCGCACTGAGGCACGCCCTCCTCGCCGCCCTGGCCGCCGTCCCCCTGGGCGCGGGGGCACCCCTGCCGCACACGCCCTCACCCGGACCGGAGTCCGCGCCGCACACCGACGCCGCGCTGCGCGGTCTCCTGGGGGCGGCGGACTGGCACCGCCCCCTCGCCGTCAGCCGGCAGCCGATGGCCGAGGAACGCGCCGCGCACACCCTCCACGAAGCGGCCTATCTGGGGCTGGTCGCCCACGGCACCCTCACCCCCCTCGGCCGGGCGCTGCTCGCCGACCCGCGGTCCCTCGACGAACCGCTCGGCGACCTGCTCCCGCCGCTGCTCGAACAGGCCCATTTCCAAGCCGATCTGACCGCGGTGGTGCCCGGCCGCCCCGCCGCCGAGCTCGCCGGACTGCTCGCCTCCGCGGCCGACCGGGAGTCCGAAGGGCACGCCGTGACCTGGCGTTTCACCCCCGCCTCGGTGCGCCGCGCGCTGGACGCCGGCCACAGTGCCGACACCCTCCTCGACGACCTCACCCGCGCCTCGACGACAGGGGCCCTGCCGCAGCCACTGCGCTACCTCGTCCAGGACGCCGCCCGCGCCCACGGCCGGATGCGGGTCCTGCCCGCCGCCTGCTGTATCCGCTCCGACGACGAAAGCCTGGTCAAGGAGCTGGCCGCGCACCGCGCACTGCAGGCTCTCGCGCTACGGGCCATCGCCCCCACCGTCCTGGTCAGCAGCAGCCCGCCGGCGGCCACCCTGGAGGCCCTGCGTGCCGCGGGCTACGCACCCGCCCTGGAATCCGACACCGGCGCCACCACCGTCGAACGGCTCCCCGCGCACCGCACCAAGGCCCCCACTCCCACCCGCGATCCGCACGCACCCCTCACCCTCGCGCGCCGCCTCCTGGGGCTCCCGCCGGAAGTCCAGGACACCGTCGCGACCAGCGGTACGTGATGACTCCATTGGCGGGCCGGGGGCGGAGGGCATGGGCGGCCATGCGTCCTCCATGCCGCCCCCGCGGCCGATTTTTCCCCTTCTTTTGTCTTCACTGACCGAATCTGATCGAGGAGTCGCCTGACGCGGTGGGCTCCCGCCGCCATCGCGGCCGCGGTGTCAGTGCCGTCAAGTAGCGTTCTGGAGTGCGGAGTCGATCCGGCAGACCGAGCGGATCGACCGGCCGAGGCGGAAGGGCGAGGTCGACGTGGGGGAGCACGGCGTGGGGGACGGCGTACGGAACGAGTTCGGTGGCAGCGCGTACGGTCCGGTGGTGCAGGCCGGGGCGATCCACGGCGGGGTGCACTTCGAGGTGCGGCGTCCGGAGGTTCCGGTGCCCCGGCAGGTGCCCGCCGGAGTCGCCCAGTTCGTCGACCGCGAGCCGGTGATCGAGGCCATCAGCGGATCGGTGGGGGAAAGCGGCGGGGTGGCCGTGCTCAGCGGTCTGCCGGGGGTGGGCAAAAGCGCGACGGCGCACAGATGGGCGCAAGGGGAGCGCGGCCGGTTCCCCGGTGGCGAGTTCTATGTCGACTTCGCCGAGCTGAGGGCGCAGGTCGGCGGGGACGTCTCGGCCGGTGTCAGCCGCTGCCTGCGGGCGCTGGGAGTCGAGGACCAGTATCTGCCGGGGACGCTGGGCGAGTTGACCGGGATGTTCCGCAGCCGGACGGCCGACAAGCGGGTGCTGGTGGTTTTGGACGATGTGACCGAACCGGCGCAGGTTCGGGCGCTGATCCCGGGCGCACCGGGGAGCGTCGTGCTCGCGACGAGCCAGGGCATGCTCGGCGAGCTGCTGACGGTGGGGGCGCGTCTGCTGCCCCTGGAACCCCTCACCGGCGCGCACGGCCTGCAGCTGCTCCAGCGCCTGTGCGGAGAAGAGCGCATCATGGCGGACGGGGCGGCGGCCGCCGAGCGGATCGTGGCGAGCTGCGGCGGCCTGCCGGTCGCGCTGCATGTGGCCGCCGCGCGGCTGGTGATGCACCCGCGGTTGTCGGTCGAGGCGCTCGCCGATGAACTGGCGGATGACGAAGGTCGGTTGGACGCCCTGCGCAGGGGAGGCGAACGGGTCGTGACGGCGGTCTTCGCGGTGGCCTACGCCGGGCTGTCCGAGGAGACGGCGCGGCTGTATCGGGTGCTGGGCCTGTACCCCGGGCGCCGATGGGACACGGAGACGGCTGCCGCCGCTGCCGGGATCAGCGGTTCCGCGGCGGCCGAGCAGCTCGAAGCCCTGGAGACCGCGAGCCTGATCACGGTGGCGGCGGACGGGCGGTACGGCTTCCACGATCTGGTGCGACTGCACGCCAGGCAGCAGGCGGTCGGTGAGGACACCGAGACCGAGCGCACCGCCGTCGTACGCCGGGTGGCGGATCATCTGCTCACCCGGGCCGCACATGCCGACCTGGCCGTCATGGGCCGCCGGATGCGCATCGGAGGGTATGTCGAGCGCCTGGAGGGTGTGGATCCCAGGTTCGGCTTCCGGGACCGTCAGGAGGCGTTGGAGTGGCTGGACGCCTGGCGCGGCGAGCTGCTGGCTGTCCAGCGGGCCGCCGCGGACCGCGGGTGGCATCGCCACGCCTGGGAGCTGGCCGAGGCGCTGACCGCGCTGTTCCTCAACCGCAGATACCTCAACGACTGGGCCGTGTCCGGGGAGCTCGGCGCCAGGGAGGCCGCGGCGGACGCCAATCCGGCCGCCGAAGCCCGGCTGCGTTCGCTCCTCTCGCGTCCGCTGATGGACCGCGACGAGCTGGACCGGGCCCGCGGCGAACTGGAGACGGCCATCGCACGGGCCGACGCATCCGGCCATACGCTGCTGCGTGCCTCCGCCCGTGAGTTCTACGGCCGGTACTGGGACCGCTGCGAGCCGGAACGCGCCGTGGCGACATACGAGGAGGCGATGACGTTCTACCGCGCCGCGGGCGACGAGCGCGGTATCGCCATCGGCCGCTACTTCATGGGCTGCGCACAGCACGCCGTGGGACGCACCGACGACGCGCTCGTCACCTTGCAGGACGCCTACGACGGGTTCATGGCGATCGACGACCGCCGGATGGGAGCGCGTGCGCTGGCCGCCCTCGGTGGCGTGCGGAGGGAGCTGGGACGCACCGATGAGGCGGTCGCGGCCCTGGAGGAGGCCGTGCGGATGCTGCGTGAGCGCGGAGCCGTCCACTACGAGGCCCCGGTGTGCGAGGCGCTGGCCGAGATGGCCGAGGAGCGCGGCGACCGCGAGCGGTGGCGGCAACTGCTCACCCGGGCGCTGGAGATATACGAGGCGGGCGGCGGCCCGCGCGCCGTCGAACTGCGCCGCAGGCTGACAGAGGCCGAGGAAACGCCTGAGTAGCGGGGTGGAGGGGGGTTATGCACCGTGGCCGTGGCGGGCGACGCTCAGCGCGGCGTCCTCCGTGCGGTTGCCGAGGGCGAGGGTGACGATGCCGGCCAACGGGCGTCGGGAGCGCACAAGGGCGTAGACGACGCCGGCCAGCACGGCGGGGTCGGCCATGAGCCCGGTGGCGCACACCTCGACCGTACGGCCGTCGCGCAGCCCGACGCGGCAGCCGCGGCCCGCGACGGCGGCAGCGGCGAGCAGACAGCCGGAGTAGCGGGTGAAGGTGTCCCGGATCCATCGGTCGGCGGCGACAGCGGTAGGGGCTGGATCGCGGCGGACCAGGACCGAGGCGCTCTCCGCCAGTTGCCGGTCCCACTCGTCATCGGCGCTGGAGAGATGGCGGAAAGGGCCGTCGGGGGCGTCGGATCGCTCGGGTACGGCGAAGGAGTCGACGGTGGCAGGGGTGCGTTCGACCGACACCCGGGGGCCGTCGGGTCCCTCGTCGATCGAGGTGGTGACGTAAGCCGCGGTGACCACCTCCGGGCGGTCCTGCGGTACGGGAGTCTCCGGCGCCCGGCGCGGGGGCGGCGGACCGTTCGGTTCGGGGAGGTCCAGGAGGTCGTAGACGGCGGACCGGATCAGGGCCAGGGCCCGGCCCGGGGCGGCGAACGCGCTCTCGCCGAGCGCGCGGAGGCGGGCGACGGTGTCGCCGCCGGGCGAGTGCGCGGCGTGGAGTGCCTGCTCGATCTGCGGCCGGAGCGGCGCGTCGGCGGCGAGCCGGGGTGCGATCCGCCCCAGCTCGGCCATCGGGGTGCCGGCCACGGCCTCGTCCTCGCTGAACGCGCCGAGCAGCAGGGGCGTACCCAGCGCGGCACCGTAGAAGGTGACCGATCCGTGGTCGCCGATGAGAAGGTCCGCGGCGATCAGCGTGGCCTGCCAGCCCGCCGTCGGCGCAATGGTCAGCAGCCCGGCGCCATGCGCGGAGTCGAGGAGGGAACGGACGGCGTGATGGCCGTGGGCGGAGGGGATGTTGGGGTGGGTGACCAGGGCGACGGTGTAGTCGTCCAGGGGCAGTTCGGCGAGCAGCCGGGCCGGAAGCGCGGGGTCCCGGCCCAGGAGCGAACCGTCGCGCCAGGTCGAACTCAGCATGATCAGGCGGTTGCCGTCCGGGACACCGAGGGCCCGGCGGTAGGCGGCGCGCAGATCCCGCCCGTCGCGCAGTGCGTCATAGCAGGGATCGCCGACCAGGAGGGTGTGGCCGACGGTGGCGGGGTGGGCGGCGGCCAGCTGGGCCGCCTGGTCCGGGTGCGAGAGCGCGAGCCGGGCCCGTCCGCTGCGCAGCAGATCGTCCGGCACGACCCCGGCGAGCCGGTCCCGGTCGCTGCGGGAATCCGGGACGACCTTGTGGAAGCCGACACCGTGCGGGAGGACCAGGACGGGGGCGGTGTGCTGTGACGCGGTGAGGTCGGCGTTCTCGGACGCCGTGATGATCAAGTCGGGGGTGATACGGGCGAATTGGTGCCAGGGCAGGATGCGGGCGCCGACCGAGGTCAGCAGGGCCTGGACGCCGTCGTTGAACGCGGAGGTGGGGTCGTAGGCGAAGACGAGGGAGACGCGCGGGTCATCGCGCAGCACCGGGCGCAGGACGTCGAGGACCCGGACGGTCGAGGTGACGGTGCGCGCCACCGCCACGACGACGCGCTCGCCGGCGAACGTCAGCCAGCGCTCGGGGTCCGCACCGACGGGTACCCGCAGCGGCGGTATGAGGCCGTGGTGGGGGTCGCCGCCATCGGCGCACGCACAGCCGCAGGCGCCCGCACAGCCGCTCGCGGCTCGCGGCTCGCGGCTCGCGGCTCGCGGCTCGCGGCTCGCGGCTCGCGGCTCGCGGCTCGCGGCTCGCGGCTCGCGGCTCGCGGCTCGCGGCTC